>NZ_AAEW02000004.1 GCF_000167355.1 Desulfuromonas acetoxidans DSM 684 | reverse complement strand
CCCGTTTACCTGAGTAACGGAACTTCAATAAATCACAGGAGGATCAGATGAAGAGAGTGATGGTATTGGTGATCGTAGGGATGTTGGCGTTGTGCTGGTCCTCTACGGTTCTGGCTGTACCCAAAGGGAAAAGTTTGACCTTTGCCGGATCAAGTATGGGCGCAGTGACCTTTGACGGCACATTGCATAACAATGCTGCAGAAAAAGGCTGCCGTGACTGCCATAACCCTGATGTCTTCCCTAAGATGAAGCAGGGAACGGTCAAGATCACCATGGCGCAAATTTACGCCGGTAAGCAATGTGGTATCTGCCACGATGGCGGGCGTGCCTTTGCTGCTAAAGGACATTGTGCCAAATGTCACAAACGTTAATATTTTGATGGTCTGGACTGTAACGTTCACCCTCTGAATTTTTCGTCAAACAAAGAACATTTTTCAAGCAGGTTGATCTGTCGGGTCAACCTGCTTGTTTATTGTTGTTGATTGTACAACCGCTATCCCTGGACTTCGCGAGCCTTTTATAGGGGCTCTTCTTTATTCAAGTTATCGTAAGGATTCATGTTTCAATGACCAAAGCACTGGGTATTTTTTCCGGCGGCCTCGATAGTATTCTTGCCGCATTGTTGTTACGCAAACAAGGGGTTGACGTACATTGCCTCTGTTTTGTGACGCCGTTTTTTGATGATGCCAAAGCTCAGGAGATGGCCGCACGCTACGATCTGCCGTTGCAGGTGATGGATATCAGTGAGGAGCATCTGAAGATGCTCAAAAACCCCCGCTACGGCTACGGCAAAAACATGAATCCGTGCATCGACTGTCATGCCCAGATGTTCGAAATTGCTGGTCGCCTGATGGAAGAGCAGGGCTATGATTTCCTGTTTTCCGGTGAAGTGCTCGGTCAACGTCCCAAGAGTCAGATTCATACGGCTCTCATGGCGGTCAATAAGGCGTCAGGCTGGAGTGGTCGTATTTTACGCCCCCTTAGCGCCAAGCTGTTGCCCATCACCCCCATGGAAGAACAGGGACTGGTGGACCGTGAGCAGTTGGAAGATATTCAGGGTCGCTCACGAAAACGTCAGGAAGCCTTGGCGCGAGAATTGGGGGTCGATAAATATCCCTCCTCCGGCGGTGGTTGTTTGCTGACGGAGAATTCCTTCTCCGGCAGGCTGCGCGATCTGTTTGAACATCAACCCGACTGTACCAGTCAAGATGTCGAGCTGCTGAAGCTCGGTCGCCCTTTTCGTCTGTCCGACACGGCAAAACTGACCTTGGGGCGCAACCAGTCCAATAATGAGGGGCTGAAAAAAATTGTCGGTGACTCCGGTTGTTTGCTGCGCAATCAGAACTTTTCCGGCCCCCTCGGTGTGGTCAGTGGTCAGGCCAGTGAAGAGGATTACCTGGCTGCCGCTGCCATTGTTGCCAGTTACGGTAAGGGCCGCGAGGAGGCTCGGGTTGGTGTGCTGATTGTTGAGAATGGTCAGGAGCGTGTCGTTGAGGTGGCACCGATGCCGCGTGAGCAGGTGGTGCAGTATCAGATCTGATAAGGTCCCCGATGAAAAGTCAAAGGCAAAAGCGTTTTGCCACGCAGGCACAGCGGAAACCATAATCGGGGAGAATTCTCAGTTTTCTCCTGTGGGGGTACGGGGTTTGGGGTTTTATCCAACGTTGTTGAGGCCTTTATCGTGAAGCTCAAGAAGTTTTTCTTTTTTGATTTTCTCCGTGTCTTAGTGTCTCCGTGGTTCAGGCTTTAAGCCCGACTATTTCTCGGTCACACTCAGCAAGCTGTACAACATGGCGATGCGCGGCAACTCAATGCCGCGTTGGGCAGCTTGTTTAAGTGGAATGGCGTAAATGGCCTCCAGTTCCAGGGGGCGTCCCTGCTGACGGTCAATCATCATGCTTGGATGGTAGTCGTCCATCCCTTCGGTAATCTCAATCATGTGGGCACCAAACGCTTTGCCGTCGATCGGACTGGTCAGGTCTTGAGCGTTGGCGCCGTTAGCAACCTCATCCATCAGTTCGCTAATAAGCTCCCGGGTTGGCGGGTGGGCCAGCAGCAGATCCGTGGTTTTGTCGGTCAGGGCGCACAGGCCGTTAAACGGAATGTTCCACACCAGTTTTTCCCAGCGGATCTTTTTCAGATCCTCCACCGCCTGACAGGGCACCTGAGCACGATTGAACATAGCCGAGAGCTGTTCGGCGCGAGCGGTTAGTCCGGCGCTGAACTCACCGAGGCGAATGGCACCTTGGGAAAGGTGGTGGACTTTACCCGGTTCGCCGCGGTTCGAGCAGATAAAGGCGACACCACCGAGAATCCGTTCGCGACCAAACAATTCAGCCAATTGCTCCTCATTGCCCAGTCCATTTTGCAAAGTCAGGATGGCGGTCTGTTCGCTCAGTAGTGGGGTGATCAGTTCCTTGAGGTGCTGATTGGCAAAAGTTTTCAGGCCGACAATCACCAAATCCGCTTTTGGCATCTCATGGGCGTTGCGATAGCCTTGTAGCGATTCCAGATAAAAATCGCCGTCACAGGAGTGCACGGTCAGGCCTTTGTTGCAAATGGCGTCATAGTCGCTGCGCAGCAGAAAGTGAACGTCTTCACCGGCTTGTTGCAGTCGTGCGCCGTAGTAGAGGCCGAGGGCACCGGAGCCAATCATGGCAATGGTCATGGTGGTCACCTTATTTTCAGTCCAGAGGGGCAGAGAGTTTCAAGATTGCCGCATCGTCATCAAGCAGCAGGGAGAAGTGGCTGCGTTGGCGCATCTCCATCAGGGTCGATTGCTGCAGGGTGCGATTATATTTATGCACACTGTTCATGGCGTTGTAAATGTTACCGCCATACCATCCTGCCTCAAAAAACAGCAGGATGCCGCCGAGAACCTCATTGCCGGTATCGATGGCCTGCAAACCGCCGGCGATAAAGGCGGCGTTGAGCAGCAAGGCCAATCCGGCTTCCCGGTAGCGTTTTGCGTAGAGTTGTCCGCTACCGGGCAGGATGGCGGAAAGCGTTCCGGCCAGAGCTGGCGATTTGGTCGGCAGTTGTTCCAAGTTTTGCAGGTCTTGTTGTGTCAGGCAGCCGGATCCGCTGAGGTCGAGGGATGAGAGTTTGCTGTAGTTACCCTGGTACGCGAGAGCCCAAATGCGCAGGCGCTGTTGTTGGTCAAGCAGGTTGAGATGGGTCAATGTTGTGGCGTTGTTGGTCTGTAGCGCGACAGTTGGCTTACCTTGCTTAAAAGCGCTCTCAATGCTCAGAATTCGGGCAATGTCGGCCTCGTCACTGTTCGGGTAGTTGTCAATCACCCGTTGTAGGGCAAATTCGCCATCCTGCCAGCGTTCGGCTTGCAGGTAACTGCGGGCGATATTGAGTTGGGCTCGTGCTGCGGCCGGCGTGTCAGGATAGGTGTAAAGGTAGCGTTTGTATTCGGTGATGGCGCGGAAGTAATCGCCTTCGTTAAACAGGCTGTCCGCGAAGCCGGGCGTGGTGCCGTTTGCGGTACTAACCTGTGAAAATTGCAGGAATAAAACAGACAGCAGGATCAGTGTTAAACGAAGAGACATAACGACAACTCCTGTGAAAAGTTGATCAGGCTAACATACCATTTGCTGTGATACCAGTAAAAAGAAGCGAATTGCCGGGGTGTTTCTTGACGATTTTAAGTTTTTTGTGTAATATGGAAACTTGTTGCAATGAAAAAGGGGAGGGTGGGAAGATGGCTTCTCATCGGTTAAAACGGTTTGTTGCCAGCCTAGGATTGCAGCAAGTGTGTTAGTAGCGAGGGCGTATCATGTTGTTTAGTGTTGGGGATAAGGCGGTATATCCTGCTCAAGGTGTCGGAATTATAGAGTCCATTGAGACAAAAGAATTTTCGGGGGAGGAGCACGATTTTTATGTCCTGCGCATCTGTGACAGCGACATGACCATCATGGTTCCCACGGCCAATGCCGAGCAGGTGGGGATGCGTGGTCTTGTTGATAAAGCTCACGTGCAGAAAGTCTATGACGTTCTGCAGAATACCGATGCCATGGCTGGGAGTATCTCATCCTGGAGCCGACGCCAGCGGGAGTACAATGAAAAGATCAAGTCCGGTGACCTGCTGGAAGTGGCCGCCGTACTGCGTGAGCTCTATATGATCGGCAACGGTAAGGAACTGTCCTATGGCGAGAAGAAGGTGCTTGAATTGGCGCGCCGTCTGGTCGTTAAGGAAGTGGCCTTTGCCGAAGGCGTTGAAGAAGATCAGATCTGTAGCCGGGTTGAAGGTGTCTTCCATCATTAAAATAGCTCATTTATAACGATTTTAACGACCAGGCTGTTATGGCCTGGTCGTTTGTTTTGCTGCCGCCCGGAGCGGTAGTCTGTCACGAGGCTTATGAGTGTCATTGTTCTGATTCCTGCAGCGGGCCTTGGCCGCCGCATGGGAACCTCTATCCATAAGCAGTATCTGTGTCTGCAAGGACGCCCTGTCCTTGCGCATACCCTGTCTATTTTTCAGCAGCATCCCTGTGTTGATTCTATTTATGTTATCGCTCCAGCGGATCAGATGGATTTTTGTCGTCTCGACATCATTGAGCCAGGCGGATTCACAAAAGTGCGTGATGTTGTCGCCGGTGGCGCTGAACGTCAGGATTCGGTGCGCCTTGGCCTTGAAGCCTGTCAGGCTCAGGTGGATGATATCGTCCTGATTCATGATGGTGTGCGACCTTTGTTTGACGGCGACCTGCTCAATGGTGTACTAAAGGCCGTTGAAGAGCATGGGAGCTGTGTGGTTGGCGTGCCGGTAAAGGACACCATCAAGGAAGTGGATGGCGGATTTGCTGTTGCTACACCGGATCGGCGACGCTTGTGGGCGGCACAGACACCACAGGCGTTTCGCTACGGTAAAATCATGTCCGCTCATCACCGGGCTTACCAGCAGGGCTACCATGGAACCGATGATGCGTCGCTGTTGGAATGGCAGGGTGAATCGGTTGCCATGATCGAAGGAAGTTACCGCAACATCAAGATCACCACACCGGAAGATCTGTTGATTGCTGAGGCGTTTCTGACTGCAAGTGAAAAGGGGAACAAATGATTCGCATCGGGCATGGTTATGACGTGCATCGCCTTGTTGAAGAGCGCAAGCTGATTTTAGGCGGTGTGGAGGTTCCCCATCGTCTGGGTCTGTTGGGACATTCCGATGCCGATGTGTTGCTGCATGCGATTTGCGATGCCATTCTCGGTGCCCTGGCTGCCGGGGATATCGGCCGGCATTTTCCCGATACCGATCCACAATTTAAAGGTATTTCCAGTCTGACTCTGTTACAAAGAGTGATTGAGCTGGCTGCGTCGCGCGGCTGGCGGATCGGTAATCTCGACACGACGATTGTTGCTCAGCGCCCTAAGCTGGCTGAGTATTTGCCACAAATGGTCGACAACATCGCCCGAGCCTGCCAGGTCAGTCCCGGCCAGGTGAATGTCAAAGCGACCACCACGGAAAAACTGGGTTTTGAAGGTCAACAGGAGGGGATATCGGCTCAGGCCGTGGTTCTCCTGACACAAAAGATAGAGCGCAACCAAGGAAAGGTCATCGCACAATTATGAGTACCGAGGTAACAGAGACACAGCCAAAAGATTTTATCCGCAATATCATTGCCGAAGATCTGGCCAATAACAAACATGATGGCCGTCTGGCCACCCGTTTCCCGCCGGAGCCCAACGGTTACCTGCATATCGGACACGCTAAATCGATCTGTCTCAACTTTGGTGTGGCCGAAGAAATGGGCGGGGTCTGTCATCTGCGTTTTGATGATACCAATCCGATCAAAGAGGAAACCGAGTTTATTGATGCCATTAAAGAGGATGTGCAGTGGCTTGGCTTTGACTGGGGCGAACACGAATATTACGCATCCAACTATTTCGAGCAACTCTACGCCTTTGCCGTGCAACTGATTAAGGCGGGCAAGGCCTATGTTGATGATCTCACCGGTGAGCAGATGCGCGAGTTGCGTGGGACCCTGACCGAGCCGGGGCAAAACAGCCCCTACCGTGACCGCAGTGTCGAAGAAAATCTCGACCTGTTCGAGCGGATGCGCAACGGTGAGTTTCAGGATGGCGAAAAGGTGCTGCGCGCCAAAATTGATATGGCTGCGCCCAATATGAATCTGCGTGACCCGGCCATGTACCGCATTCTTAAAGCGCATCACCATCGCACCGGCGATGCCTGGTGTATCTATCCCATGTACGACTTTGCCCATGGTCAGTCCGATTCCATCGAAAAAGTTACCCACTCCATCTGCACCCTGGAATTTGCCGATCACCGGCCGCTGTACGATTGGTTTATTGAACAACTGGACATTTTTGCCCCGCGCCAATACGAGTTTGCCCGCCTCAATCTCGGTTATACCGTGATGAGCAAGCGCAAGCTTCAGCAACTGGTGGCGGAAAAGCATGTGTCCGGGTGGGATGATCCGCGTATGCCGACTCTGGTCGGTATGCGGCGGCGTGGTTTTCCGGCCAAAGCGATCCGCTCCTTTTGTGAGCGGATCGGTGTCGGCAAGAGCGACAGCTGGATCGATATGAGTGTGCTGGAAGATTGTGTGCGTGAGGAACTCAATGAGGAAGCGCCGCGCGCTATGTGTGTGCTCAATCCCCTCAAGGTGGTGATCACCGATTATCCCGAGGGCCAAGAAGAGATTTTCAGCGCTCCGATCCACCCGCAAAAGCCGGAGATGGGCCAGCGGCAGATTCCGTTCAGTCGTGAAGTCTACATTGATCGTGACGATTTCATGGAAGATCCGCCCAAGAAGTTTTTCCGCCTCGGTCCCGGCCGCGAAGTGCGCCTGCGCTATGGTTACGTGATCAAGTGCGAAGAAGTCATCTACAACGATGCCGGCGAAGTGGTGGAACTGCGTTGCAGTCATGATGCCGAGACGTTGGGCAAGAAGCCGGAAGGACGCAAGGTCAAAGGGATCATTCACTGGGTGTCGGCTGAGCGGGCTTTGCCGGTGGAAGTGCGTCAATACGATCGGTTGTTCAACGTCGAGAGTCCAGGTGCCAGCAAAGAGATTGATTTTCGCGATGAGATCAATCCCGATTCCATAAAGGTGTTGTCGCCCTGTTATGCTGAACCGGGGCTGGCTCTGGCCAGTATCGGGGAAGCCTATCAATTTGAGCGCCTTGGTTACTTCTGTGTTGACAGTCGTGATTCACGCTCTGATGCCCTGGTCTTCAACCGTACCGTGACCCTGCGTGATTCGTGGGCCAAAGAAAAATAAACAGCAGCGTACCCCAAGAGAGGAACGATGAGTTTACGCGTTTATAATACCCTCAGTGGCAATAAAGAACTGTTTGAACCCCGTGTGCCCGGTAAGGTTGGCATGTATGTATGTGGTGTCACCGTCTATGATTACTGTCATATCGGCCACGCCCGCGCCAATATTGTCTTTGATATCGTCTATCGCTACCTGAAGTACAGTGATTACGATGTGACCTACGTGCGCAATTACACCGATGTCGATGATAAGATCATCAACCGCGCCAACGAACGAGGCATCACCAGCCAGCAGTTGTCTGAAGAGTTTATCCAGGCGTTTGATGAGGATATGGCTCGACTGGGACTCGATCTGCCGACGGTGCAGCCCAAGGCCACCGAACATATTGACCACATCATTGCTCTGGTCGAGCGGCTGATTGCCAATGGCAAAGCCTATGCCAGTGACGGCGATGTCTATTTTGCTGTGGAAAGCTTTGACAGTTATCTCAAGCTGAGTAAACGCAATCTCGACGAGATGCAGGCCGGTGCGCGCATCGCGCCCGGCGAGAAAAAACGCAACCCCATGGACTTTGCTCTGTGGAAAGCGGCCAAGCCAGGAGAACCTTCCTGGGAGTCACCGTGGGGCAAAGGGCGTCCCGGCTGGCACATTGAGTGCTCGGCCATGGGCATGGAATATCTCGGCGAATCGTTCGATATTCACGGCGGCGGTAAAGATCTGGTGTTCCCTCATCATGAAAATGAGATCGCCCAGAGCGAGGCCGCCACGGGCCAGCCGTTTGTCAAATACTGGCTGCACAACGGATTCGTCAATGTCAATCAGGAGAAGATGAGTAAATCGCTGGGCAACTTTTTCACGATCCGCGATATCCTCAAAACTTACGATCCTGAAGTGGTGCGTTTCTTTATCCTGTCGGCGCACTATCGGTCGCCGATTGACTTTTCCGACCAGAACCTTAAAGAAGCGCGTCTAGGCTTGTCCCGTTTTTACGAAGGACTGCAGGCGGCGGCCGAGGTGTTGGCCGAGTGCCCGCCGAGTGATGTTGAAGCCACAGATGGCGCGGAATTGACGGCTAAATTCCGCGAGGCCATGGACGATGATTTCAATACCGCCCAGGCAATTGGCTATCTGTTTGAAGGCATCCGCACCATGAATCGGCTGATGGCCACCAAGAAGTTTCGCAAGAAAGCCGACCTGGTTGCTTCAGTCCGCTCCCTGTACGACACCTTCCTTGAACTGGGTAAGGTGCTGGGGATGTTCGGTTCCGAGCCAAAGGCGTGGTTGAACCAGCAACGCCTGTCCGCGCTGGCCGATCTGGATATCACCGTCGAGGAGATTGACGCGTTGATTGCCGAGCGGCTCCAGGCCCGTCAGGATAAGGATTTTGCCCGTTCTGATGCCATTCGCGACGAATTGGCGGAAAAAGGGATCCTGTTGCTGGATGGTGCCGGGGGCACCGATTGGAAGATTAGATAATAGATAGCTAGTTTAGCACCTCAGTTCTGCCGTTCAGCAGCCCGAACACAATGAACGTCAGCGCGTTTTTTTCGAATGACGAACCACTGAAGGTCAAGATCAAAGTCAAGGTCGCCGGGTTTCGTCCCGGCAGCCGACATACTTTTGACTAGCCGCTCAAAAGTATGCAAAAGCCAGCTTGAACACCTCCTGAACCTGGACTCACCTGCAATGAGTCTGTTTCCGTGATGCTTTACGGATTCGGTTTGCCTCCCTTTGGCTCGGCAAATTATGCAACTCATCAACCTTAAGCGTAAAACGTTGATAACAGTTTGACGCCGCTCTCTATTTCTTTCGTGGCACCGATCTAACGGGTGGGCAGTGCCCACCCTACCAGGGTTTGTTCTTTAGCCGCCAAACCCTCCCGTTCAGCAGCACCAACAAATGAACATAAGCGCGATTGCCGCCAGATTTTTTATGTCTATTGTTGGGCAGTGTTTCACTCTTATCGGGGGGGTAAGTCCTTTTGCTGTCGTGCTTTTTACTGGAAATCGCAAAACTTTATGATATAGTTCTATAGTTAAACGTGTTGTTTTTACGTCACAAAGTAATCCTCGGCGTCATTTCGAGGAGGAGTGATTTATGGCTACACCCATTACCACCTCAGATTCGCAAGCCCTTCAAGTTGCCGCTTACATGGCATCCGCCCGTCAGGGCGGGATGACCGCTCAAGCAACCAATTTTGGTGAAAATGAGGCTGCGCCTGTTGAAACCGGAGTGTCTACGCTCAATGTGGTCGATACGGTACAGATCAGTGAAGAGGGGATGCAGGCCTCCATGGCTGGACAGCAGGAGGGCAATGCGCAACCCGGTGTTGTTGACCCTCAGGCGTCTCAATCAAGTGGCGAGGAGAGGTCTACTGTTGCTGAAGAGCAGGCTGAACCGGTTGAAGAGATGGACGAGGGCCGGGAATCCGCTGAATCCGATGGATCGGAAGAGGACAGTGAAACCTCGACAGCACGTCTGTCCGAAGACGAGCAACAGGAAGTTCAGCAACTGAGTCAACGCGACCGTGAGGTGCAGGTTCATGAAGCCGCCCATGCTGCGGTTGGTGGCCCCTATACCGGCGCACCGTCATTGAGTTATGAAACGGGCCCGGATGGCAGGCGCTATGCCGTGTCCGGTGAAGTCAATGTTGATTTGAGTGAAGTGCCCGGTGATCCTCAAGCAACCATGGAAAAAGCCGATGTGATACGCGCTGCCGCTTTGGCTCCGGCCCAACCCTCATCACAGGACCGCAACGTCGCCGCCCAGGCCAGCCGCATGCGTGCTCAGGCCCAGGCTGAGTTGATGGCCGAGCAGTCAGCGCAGGGCAGTGCCATGGTTGAACGCTCTGCTGCGGCTTCCGCCATGTCACCGAGTGCATCCATGGACAGTGAGGATCAAGGGCAGACCCTCTCCAGTCAATTTGGCGGAGCGGTTGCCTGATCGGTCGGCTCATCAAATAAATGGTATCGCGGGATGTTCTTTTTAAGAATGTCCCGTTTTTTGTTGGCAGGAAATTGTGTCACTGGTTCGGTCGTGCTCTTGGTCTGCCTGACTGAGTCGTGCTATGGTTCCTGTTTGCAGGTTAAGTCTTTCCCGGTTTAGTTCAGAGAGATACCCATGGCCAAATTTACGTTAAAATCCGTCTATCAGCCCGCTGGTGATCAGCCCAAAGCGATTGAAGAGTTGGTGGAGGGGATCGAAGATGGTGCGCCGCATCAGGTTCTGCTCGGTGTTACCGGGAGTGGTAAAACCTTTACCATGGCCAATGTCGTCGAGCGGGTGCAGCGCCCCACGCTGGTCCTGGCCCACAACAAAACCCTTGCTGCCCAGTTGTATGGCGAGTTTCGCGAGCTGTTTCCAAATAACGCCGTTGAATATTTCGTCTCCTATTACGACTATTATCAGCCCGAAGCCTATGTGGCGAGCACCGACACCTTTATTGAAAAGGATTCTTCCATCAATGAGGAGATCGACAAGCTGCGTCACAGCGCTACACGCAGCTTGCTCACCCGCCGCGATGTGCTGATTGTTGCTTCTGTATCGTGCATTTATGGCCTCGGTTCGCCGGAAGCCTATTTCGGCATGTTAGTCGGGCTGGAAGTGGGGATGGAGCTGGAACGCAACAGTTTGCTGAAAAAGCTGGTCGAGATTCAGTATCAGCGCAATGATGCCGATTTCCACCGTGGCACCTTCCGGGTGCGCGGTGACAGCGTGGAAATCTTCCCGGCCTATGAGGAAGACCTGGCGCTGCGCATTGAGTTCTTTGGTGATGAAATTGATGCCATCAGTGAGATTGATCCGTTGCGCGGTACAGTCATCGACAAGTTAAATAAAACCAGCATCTTTCCGGCCAGTCACTATGTTGCCACCCGGCCGACTCTGGAACGGGCCATCAAGCAGATTCAAGACGAACTCCAGCAGCGCATCACCTATTTTCGTGACCGCAATCAATTGATTGAGGCCCAGCGTATCGAACAGCGTACCATGTTCGATATTGAGGTGATGGAGGAGATGGGCTATTGCCAGGGCATTGAAAATTACTCACGCTATATGGATGGGCGTGGCGAAGGGGAGCCGCCGGCGACATTGTTTGATTATTTCCCCGACGATGCGCTGCTGTTTATCGATGAGAGCCATGTCAGCGTGTCGCAGGTGGGTGCCATGTACCGTGGTGATCGCTCGCGCAAAGAGAATCTGGTTGGTTACGGGTTCCGTTTACCGTCGGCGCTGGATAACCGGCCGCTCAAATTTGAAGAATTCGAGTCGAAGAACCTGCAAACTGTCTACGTCTCGGCGACTCCAGCCGATTACGAGCTGGAAAAAGCCCAAGGCGTGGTCGTCGAGCAGATCGTCCGGCCCACCGGACTGGTCGATCCGCCGATTGAGATTCGTCCGGCGCAGCAACAGGTGGATGATTTGGTGGAGCAGATTCGTGACACCATCGCCACCCAGGCGCGTATCCTGGTGACCACGCTGACCAAGCGCATGGCTGAGGATCTGACCGGCTATCTTGAAGAGATCGGTATTCGTGTCCGTTACCTGCATTCCGATATTGACACCGTCGAGCGGATGGAAATCATTCGCGGCCTGCGCCAGGGCGATTTTGATGTGCTGATCGGTATCAACTTGTTGCGTGAGGGACTCGATATTCCCGAGGTCGGTCTGGTGACGATTCTCGATGCCGATAAGGAGGGCTTTTTGCGCAGTGAGCGCTCGTTGATCCAGACCTGTGGTCGCGCGGCACGCAATGTTGATGGCCGAGTGATCATGTACGCCGACCGTATCACGCGATCCATGCAGGCGTGTCTCGATGAAACCGAGCGCCGCCGCCAGCAGCAGTTGGCGTTCAACGCCGAGCACGGCATCGTGCCGAAGTCGGTATCGAAATCGATGCGCACTATCCTCGAAGATCTCAAAGGGGTTAGCGCAGAGGTTGCTCAGGTGGCCGAAGAGCTGGCCGACTGGCACAGCCCGGCAGAGTTACGCAAGAAAATCAACGCCGTCCGCAAAGAGATGCTTGCTGCCGCCGCTGAACTTAATTTTGAGCAGGCGGCAGAACTGCGGGATCAATTGTTGAAACTGGAAAAACAGGAATTGGGATTATCCTAAAATAAAAAAGGAAAAGAGATGGCAAATTACGGATTTATCGGTAGCGGCCTGATGGGCAACCCCATGGCCATGAACCTGATCAAGGCGGGGCACCAGCTCACGGTGTACAACCGCGATGCGAGCAAATGTCAGAACCTGATTGAGGCTGGCGCTACCCAGGTCAGCACCCCGCTGGAAGTTGTTGCTGCTGCGGATGTGACGTTTTGCATGGTCGCTGATCCCGAGGCGGCCATGGCGGTGTGCTTTTCCCCGCACGGTGTGATCCAAGGGGTTGGCCCCGGTAAAGGGTATGTTGATATGTCGACGGTGGACCCGCAGACGGCTGAAAAGATCGGCATCTCGGTTCAGGCGCGCGGTGGTGAATATCTGGAAGCTCCGGTCTCCGGCACGGTGCAACCGGCACGCGATGGCGAACTGGTCATCATGGCCGCAGGAGATGAGGCGTTGTTGGAAAAAGCTCAACCCGGCTTTGACGCCATGGGCAAAAAGACCGTATTTCTCGGTGAGATCGGTGCCGCTGCCAGTATGAAACTAACAGTCAATATGATGATGGGCAGCATGATTGCCGCTTTGAGTGAAGGATTGACCCTGGCGCAGGCCAGTGGCCTGGAGGGGGAAGCCCTGCTCGATGTTCTCAGCGCCGGTGCGTTGGCCTGTCCGATGTTCAAAGGCAAAGGCGCGGCCATGCTGGCAGAAAATTTTACCGCGAATTTTCCTCTGAAACATTTGCAGAAGGATCTGCGATTGGCGGTACAGCTTGGTGATCACCATCGTGTTCCGTTGGCCAATGCCGCAGCAAGTAACGAGATGGCCAAACGGGGTTGCCAGATGGGGTTTGCCGACGAAGATATGTGCGCCCTGATTAAAACCGTTCAGAGCCCACAGAAGAAGTAAGGGCAGGGTGTGTTAGAAGTGTGAGCCACGGTGGTTGCAGCGATCGGGTTTTGTCAATTTTTGATGTGAAACACACCCGATGGCGCGAAACAATCACAGTAAAAGCACAATCATACGCAAGTCTAACCTGTTGCTAACCGTTTCCTGACATAGCAAGGATTAAATCGCGCAAAAAGGATGATGGAACCGATGAATAAAAATATTCTGATTGTTGAAGACGAAGAGGATATTCTCGCCCTGGTTCACTACAACCTGAGTCGCGATGGCTTTGAGGTGACGACGGCAACCACGGGAGAGGATGGCGTTGAACAGGCCCGTAAAGAACACCCGGATCTGATGATTCTCGACCTGATGTTGCCCGGTATGGACGGCCTGGAGGTGTGTGAGACGCTGAAAAAAGATCGGGAGTTGCGTGATATTCCGATTGTCATGCTCACGGCCAAAGGCGAAGAGTCTGATATCGTCAAAGGACTGGAGATGGGCGCAGCGGATTATGTCACCAAACCGTTCAGTCCCAAGGTGTTGCTGGCACGGGTCAAAGCGGTACTGCGACGTTACGAGCAGGGCGATGAGACCGAGCATGTGCCAACCGATGCGGTGATTGAACGCCATGGACTGGTGATTCACCCAGGACGTAACGAAGTTCTGGTGGATGGCCGCAGTGTCGATCTGACCTACACCGAATTCAGGGTGCTGCATTTTCTTGCCAGCCGTCCCGGCTGGGTATTTACCCGGTACCAGATTGTCAATGCCGTGCGCGGGGAAGACTATTCGGTGACGGATCGGGCGGTGGATGTGCAGATTGTCGGCCTGCGCAGGAAGCTGGGTAATTTCGGCCACTGTATCGAGACCGTTCGCGGTGTCGGCTATCGTTTTAAGGATTAATCACTTTCATGGAAAAAATGCGTTCACGGCGACTGCTGTGGCAGATCTATCCGCTGCTTGTTCTCGCCATTATTCTGGCGGTGGTGGCAATTGGCTGGTATTTCTCCACGGTTCTCAAACAATTTCATGATCAGGACAGTGTTGAATCGCTGCGTGCCCGTGCGGAACTGATTGCTTTGCAGATCAGGGAACATCTTGAGCCCTCCCAGCAGGAGTTTATCAACGACCTGTGCCGTCAGGCCGGTGTGCGTACCGAGACGCGTATCACCATTATGCTGCCCAGCGGTGAGGTGCTTGGTGATACCCGTGAAGATCCGAAACGGATGGAGAATCACGGCAGCCGCCCCGAAGTTCTGGCGGCCCTGGAAGGGGGAGTCGGCAAGTCGCAACGTTTTAGCCGGACCTTGCAAAAAGATATGATGTATCTGGCTGTGCCGGTAATCGCCGACAGTCGTATCAGCGGAGTGGTGCGCACCGCCATGGCCGTCGATGAAGTTAATTCCCGTCTTGTCGCGTTACGCAAGCAATTGGCGGTTGGAGGTGTGGTCGCCATTGTCCTGGTCTCCATCCTCAGTTTGTTTATCTCCCGACGGATTACACGACCTCTTGAGCAGATTAAGCAGGAAGCGGAGCGCTATGCTTCCGGTCAGCTGGATCATCGGTTGCGTATCAGTGGTTCAAGTGAAATCGTCGCTTTGGGGCAAACCATGAATGAAATGGCTGCACAGCTCAACGAACGGATTTCCACCATTGACAAGCAGCGCCGCGAACAGGATGCGGTTCTCAGCAGTATGGTGGAAGGGGTCATCGCCATTGATTCACGCCAAAATGTTTTGCGCATGAATCCAGCGGCGGCTCATCTGCTCGAAATTGATCCCGATAACGTCGTCGGACGTCCGGTTCAAGAAGTGGTGCGTAAAGCAGAACTGCTTTCGTTTATTACCGCCGCCATGGATAGCGAACGTACCATCGAAAAAGATGTCCTGCTGTTTCGCGGCGAAGAGGAGCTGTGTCTTCAGGCTCATGGCACGATGTTGCGCGGCATGGGCGAAGAGAGTATCGGTGCCCTGGTGGTGTTTAACGATCTGACGCGTCAGCGCCGTCTGGAAACCATGCGTCGTGATTTTGTCGCCAATGTGTCCCACGAGCTGAAAACACCCATCACCGCCATCAAGGGATTTGTCGAAACCCTACTCGATGGTGCTCTGGATAGCCGCGATGAGTCGGAGCAGTTTCTCAAGATTGTTGAACGACAGGTGGAACGACTCAGTGTGATTATCGAAGACCTGATGAGTTTGTCGCGTATCGAGCAGGGCGAAGAACACGAGCGCTTTGATCTCGAACCGGAGAAATTGGCCGAAGTGATCTCCGAGTCGGTTAACGATTGCACTGTGTTGGCGGAAGGTCTTGGCATCACTCTCAAGCAGGAGCTGGATCAAGATCTCACGTCGCCACTCAACGCACCGCTGCTGGAACAGGCGCTGACCAATCTGCTTGAAAACGCCATCAAATACAGCTCCACTGACAGCACGGTCACCATCCGCTGTTATGAGGAAGATGGCCGGGCGATTGTTCGCGTGTGTGATGAGGGCTGCGGGATTGAGGCCGAGCATCTGCCGCGCCTGTTTGAACGGTTTTACCGGGTCGACAAGGCACGCAGCCGTCAGGCCGGTGGCAGCGGGCTGGGCTTGGCCATTGTCAAGCATATTGTTCAGATCCACCATGGTCGGGTTGAGGTGGAAAGTACCCCCGGCAAGGGCAGTGATTTTATCATCAGTTTGCCGCTGGTTTCCTGATCCTGCTTGTCGATAAAAGAATACGAGCCACAGTGTGTCCTTCGCGGATGCCTGTGGCTCTTTTCGTTGCCATGTGTTCGAAAACGGTTGACCCGCCTTTTTTTGCTCGGCATCATTGATATGCTGTAAACAGCATTGCCTCTCTCGCAAAAGGAGCACTATGGCGGACCCCATCAAGCACAAACGGTTAAAAAAAGAACTGCGTCTGCTCGATGTCTATGCCATTGCCACAGGCGCAACACTCAGTGCCGGTTTTTTTCTGTTGCCGGGATTAGCGGCACAGCAAGCCGGTCCTGCCCTGATTCTCGCTTATGCCATTGCTGCATTGCCCCTGTTCCCCGCCATGTTCAGTATTCTCGAGTTGGCCACGGCCATGCCGCGTGCCGGTGGCGTTTATTATTTTCTCGATCGAGCACTTGGTCCGGCCTGGGGAACCATTGGCGGATTGGGCACCTGGCTGGCTCTGATTCTCAAAGTGGCCTTCGCCCTGGTCGGCATGGGGGCGTACATTGCCCTGTATATGCCGGAACTGCACATTGTTCCCGTCGCAGTGATCACCGCTCTGGCCCTTGGTGGCCTCAGCCTGTTTGGGGCCGGAAAAGGGGGGCGCCTGCAGATCCTCTTGGTGATCGGTTTGCTGGTGTTGCTGGTCGTGTTCTTTGGTGCTGGTGGGATGCAGCTACAGCCTGCTCACTTTGAAGGTTTTCTCGCCTCAGGAGTGGACGCGATCCTGTCCACGGCCGGATTGGTTTACATCAGCTATGTCGGTGTGACAAAAGTTGCCAGTTTGTCCGAAGAGGTCAAAGACCCGGAACGCAATCTGCCACGGGGAGTGATCCTTGCCTTGACAACGGCCGTGGGCGTTTATCTGGTTGGCACCACTATTATTGTCGGTCTGGTTCCTCAGGCCGAGCTGCAGGGCAGTCTGACGCCTGTTGCTGTCGCGGCTGATTATGCGCTGGGGGAGACCGGTAAGCTGCTGCTGTCCATTGCCGCACTGCTGGCGTTTATTTCCGTCGCCAATGCCGGGATGATGAGTGCGTCGCGGTATCCGTTGGCCATGAGTCGAGACCATCTGTTGCCGTCGGTTTTCCGTCGCCTCGGCCGGTTCGGTTCACCCACCAATGCCATTCTAGTGACCTTACTGGTCCTTGTGGCGACCATTGTCTTCTTTGATCCGGTAAAGATTGCCAAGCTGGCCAGTGCTTTTCAGTTGCTGATGTTTGCTTTGGTGTGTGCCGCGGTTATTGTGATGCGCGAAAGCCGTATCGATTCATACGATCCCGGCTACAAATCGCCCTTTTACCCGTGGATGCAGATTGCCGGCATTGTTTTTCCGATGATTCTTATCGTTGAAATGGGAACCGTGTCGATCGTGTTTTCACTTGCCCTGATTCTGGTGTCCGTCGTCTGGTACCTTTCCTATGGCAAACCGCGTGTCGCACGCACTGGAGCGATCTTCCATGTGTTTGAGCGGTTGGGACATCTGCGTTACCAGGGGCTTGACACGGAGTTGCGTGGCATTCTTAAAGAGAAGGGGCTGCGTGATGATGATCCGTTTGATGAGATTCTGCTGCGCAGTCAGGTGATTGACCTTGAAGAGGAGTGCTCGTTTGAGGCCGCCTTGACCATCGCCGCCCACAAGCTGGAAAAGGTGATTCCATTGACCAGTGACGAGATTGTCGAGCAGATTATGGTTGGCACCCGCATTGGTGCGACACCGGTGACGCGTGGGGTGGCCTTGCCCCATTTTCGCTCCACAGCCATCAGTCAATCGGAAATGGTGCTGATGCGTGCCCGCAATGGTGTGCGCATGGCCCGCTACAATCCGCAAACCCTCGAAGAGGAGGGCAGCCAGAGGGTCAAGGCGCTGTTTTTTCTTGTCAGTCCCGACAGTAACCCTTCGCAGCATTTGCGCATTCTGGCGCGCATTGCTGAACGGGTTGATGAAGAGAGCTTTGCTGATCAATGGCTGGGGGCGCAGCAGCGAAACGCGCTTAAAGAGGCGCTGCTGCAAAGTGATCGTTTTCTGTTGTTGTGTCTGGACGATGAGACTCCGGCCCATGAGTTGATCGGTCGACCTCTGTACGATGTGGTGTTTGGTGAAGGGTGCCTGGTGGCGTTTCTGACCCGGCGGGGGAAAACCTTTGTTCCCAACGGGCGGACCTTGTTGCTTGAGGGAGATCGTCTGACAGTGATTGGTGATGAGACGGCACTCAATGATATTCGGCGTCGTTATCAGCCGGATGGGGCGACGTGTTCTACGGAGCAAAGTTTGGAAGAATAATTTGAGTCTTCCTGACCAAGACCAAGACCAAGACCAAGACCAAGACCAAGACCAAGACCAGGACCAGAACCAAGACCAGGACCAGGACCAGAACCAAGACCAGGACCAGGACCAGAACCAAGACCAGGACCAGGACCAGGACCAGGACCAAAACCAAAACCAAAACCAAAACCAAAACCGCCGGGTTTCGCCCCGGCAGCCGACATCCTTTTGACTGGCCGCTCAAAAGGATGCAAAAACCGGCTTGAACACCTCCTGAACCTGGATCCACCGACACTGAGTCTGTTTCCGTGATGCGTCACAGATTCGGCTCGCCGCCCTTTAGGTCGGCGAATCGTGCGTCTCATCAGCTTTGGCGTAAAACGTTGATAACAATCTTCAGTCGCGCTCTATCTCTGGTGTGGTACCGATCAAATGGGTGGGACGGTGCCCACCCTGCAGTCGTGTGTTATTCAGCAGCCAAGCCCTCCCGTTCAGTAGCACCGAACGCAATGAACGTCAGCGCAATGGTTGTCGGCAACCTGTTTGAGCGTCAGCGAGTTTTGCCGACATTGCGATGTAAGAGAATGGAGAGAGGGAACCCGTAAGGGTGCAATGACGGGAGTCGATTTTGCGGTACTTTTGTCGACGCAAAAGTGCCCCGACGTGCGGGCGCGGAAGCCCGCGTCACGTGGGCACCAACTATGAGAACGGATGAAGTTCGCTGGTGCGACTCGTTTCAAGTTGCAAACCACTGAAGCTCAAGATCAAAGTCAATGAGTCTGTTTCCGTTATGCTTCGCAGATTCGGCTCGCCGGCCTTTAGGTCGACGAATCGTGCAGCGCATCATCTTTGGGTAAAACGGGTGGGCAATGCCCACCCTGCCTAGGCGCGTGAACCTTTTATAGGTGTTGGTGAGGAATGAAGGCAGCCGAAAAGATGATTTTCGGCTGCCTTGCGATGGTTGATAGCGCTATGATTAACAGCGGGAGATAAAGCGATTCTCCCGTGTATCCACTTTGATCCGCTCACCACTTTCCAGATAGCCCGGCACCTGAATGGCCATGCCGGTTTCGAGGATCGCTTCCTTGGTCTGGGCTGTGGCTGTGGCGTTTTTGATCGAAGGTGCGGTTTCCTCTACCGTTAACTCGACGGTCATCGGCAACTCCACCAGAACCACCATCTCATTGAAGACACCGAGTGTCACTTCAAGGCCGTCGGTCAGATAACCTTTGATCTCGGCGAACATCTCACCGGTGATCTCAAATTGCTCATAACTCTCCATATCCATAAACACGCCACTGTCGTCACCGGCGGCATACAGATATTGCCCTTTACGGCGGGCAAAGTCGGCTTCGTCGAGCTTGTCACCGGATTTGAAGGTTTTATTCAGCACTTGTCCGGTCAGCAGGTTGCGGTATTTGGTTTTGACCAGAGTGTTACCGCCACGTGCTGTGGGCGATTGAAAACTGACGTCGAGAATAGTACACGGGGCATCATCAAGCAGAGGCACCATGCCGCGTTTAAGATCGGAAGCGAGGATCATAGAGAAAACTCCTGGTTCGGGGGCGTCGCCCACCGTGAAGAGGTCAAAAAATAACTAGTGTCCCGTGCGGTTAGTTCCAGAGTCCAATTCTGGCCCTTTTTACCGCTGTCTGCGTTCTGCCTTCTCGGCTTGGCTTAGGCCAGGCCAGCGGCGGCACGCCTTGACAGCAGAAAATTCATACAAACAACTAACCAAACGGGCTAGGGATGGCGTTTTTATACCGCAGGCGAGCGATCTGGGCAACTGCACTTTTATGATGGGGAATAAACAAACGGCCAGGGGCACAAGGGGCCTGGCCGTTTAAATGGAAAGAGTCAGTCGTAAAAAAGGTGTTAGAGACGCGCCATCAATGCTGTGATGGTGGCTTCAATGCCGTCGGCGGCTTCCTTGATGGAGCCTGCCAGCATGTATGCCGGAGTGGTCAGGATGTTGAGATTTTCATCCACAACAAACTCTTCCACCGCTTTATTAACATGCTGGGCTCCCATGGCATTGATCGCCTCAGCGGTGCCGCTATCGTTACCGATGGTGACTTGCGGGGATTTGCCGGCCTGGCCGAGAATGCGGGCGATGACGGCAGGGGAGATGCAGATGGCAGCCAGTGGTTTTTTGGCATCAACCACTTCCATAACCAGACGACTGACCTCAGGGTTTACTTGGCAGTCAGGGCCGTTGACGGCAAAGTCACACAGGTTTTTGGCGGCGCCAAAACCGCCGGGGATCACCAGAGCGTCAAGGTCTGCTGCGGACACTGTGGCGATATCTTTGATGTTGCCACGAGCAATGCGGGCCGATTCGACGAGAATGTTACGGCTTTCCCCTTCGGCAACCTCACCGGTCAGATGGTTGACCACATGCAGTTGCTCGGCGTTGGGCGCCATGCAGACGATCTCTGCATCGGCCCGATCGAGGGCCAGCAGGGTGATCACGGATTCATGAATTTCGCTGCCGTCGTAGACGCCGCAGCCCGCTAATACAACACCAACTTTTGCCATAGCGTTCTCTCCTTGTTGTCGTCAGATTTCATAAAAGGGGAGGACTTTGATGTTTCCTCCTGTTTAGTTTTTTGAGTATAGCACAGCAATCGCGCGCGGCTGGGTTTCGCTGCGGGCAATGTAGCCGTGTGGTTCTGTGGAGTCGTAGTACACCGAATCACCGGGATTGAGGAGGACAGTCTGGTCCCCATGGCGGAATTCAAGTTGCCCTTCAAGAACGTAAAGAAACTCCTCCCCCTCATGGCGCACCAGAAGGTCATCACTCCATTCACGGGCAAAAAATTCCACATCAAACGGTTCCATGTTATGACGGGTTTTTCCGAATGCTCGGGAGTTGTAGGTGTACGATTGGCTGCCGTGGGTCTGGGCGGCACGCAGTTGGCGAATGTGCTGCTCACCGGCGCGCACGACAACACACTGGGTATTGTCCCGCTCGTCTTCAAAAAAACAGTTGAGGCTGACCTCAAAGGCTTTGGCAATGCGCAATAGCGTCGACAGCGGTGGAATGACCTGATTGTTTTCAATCTGTGACAGTAACGGCTTGGAGAGCCGGGTCATGTTGGCCAGATCCTGCAGCGTCATGCGTCGTTCCTGGCGCAGGTTGCGCACTTTCATGCCGATTTGCAACTCTTTGACCTCTTCGCGAATATTTTCCATCATCAGTCCTGTCCCGTACCGGCTCAGGGATAAAGCCGGGCAACAAATTCAGCGACACAGGCGGGCTTTTCTTCCCCCTGAATCTCAACTGTTATTGAATAAATAACTTCGACACAGTCATCCAAGGCGCGGGCTGAAGCCAGCGTGGTATGGGCGCGCAGCGCCGAATCCACTTTTACCGGAGACGGAAACCTGACCTTGTTCAGTCCGTAGTTGACCCGCAACCGCATTCCCGGATAGTTGTCAGAAAAATAATCCGGATGGTTGCTCTGGGTCAAAAAGGGCAGCAGCGAAAGGGTCAGATAGCCATGAGCGATGGTTGTGCCATAGGGGGATTGCTCTTTGGCGCGTTGCGGATCGGTGTGAATCCACTGTTCATCGCCGGTGACGTCGGCAAAAGCATCAATGCGCTGTTGATCGATGGTCAACCAGGGACCCGTGTGGATGAGAGTGCCGAATTTCGGCGTCATAAAGTCGATCAATTGGCCAATAGCCCGAGTCGCGTCCATGGCAATCTCCTGCTAGATGTCAACACCGAGAAAAACGCGCACCACATAGCCGATAAGGAAGCTCAGTCCGGCAACACCAAGGCTGAGCACGGCCATCTCGCGAAAGCGGTCTTTGAATGTCAGGTCTTCAGCAACGGAAATATAATAGTTGAAGCCGGCAATAATGGCGACGGCTGCGACCAGGCTGAAGAACAGGCAGACAAAATAGTGTTCAAACACCAGAAATGGCAGAATCAGCAGGAACACCGTTGAGACATAGGCAATGCCGGTGTAGGCAGCGCCTTTGACCGGGTGTTTCTCTTCACCGTTACTGTTTTTCATCGACAGATATTCAGAACAGGCCATGGACAGTGACGCGGCAATGCCGGTGATCAGTCCGGCCAGAGCGATGAGCCGGGTGTTTTGCAAGGCCAGAGTCAGACCGGCCAGCACACCGGTAAGTTCGACCAGGGCATCGTTGAGTCCGAGAACGATGGAACCGGTGTAGTGCAGCCGCTCCTCGTCGAGAAGAGCGAGCAATTCCATCTCATGCTCTTTTTCCTCGGCAGCAATTTGGGCGGCCTCGGGAAATTCTTCACTGAGCAATTTGTAGTTAGTTTGGGCGCCCACTTCGCCCCGTTCCATCAACTTCATGCCGAAGGTGAAGCCGAAAATCAGACTGATCAGATAATACAGCCAGACTTTAACGCGATCGGGTGCCACGTCGGTTTTGGTGTGGTTTTTCCAGATCTCATAGTGACGGCGTTCCTCGTCACCAACCCGCTGCAGGATGGCTGCATTGTCTTTACTGCGGATCGATTTGGCCAATTTAGTGTAGATGTGATATTCGGTTATTTCGTTTTTCTGTAGAGAAATAAGATAGTTGCGTGTTTTTTCGTTCATGGATGATATGCCTGCACGTCAGGGGTTTTCCCGGCAAGGCCCTCCTCAAAACTGTTGATTGGAATCAAATTGGTTCAATGTGACATATAAATTCAACAGTATAGCGGTAGTCACGGCAAGATGAAAGTTTGAAAAAGCATTATCGTATACAGAACGCGGGGAATAAATAGATGTTTTTAGACGATTTTTGGCTGATTATGCTGAAATCTGAATTGACATCATCTCGGGTTCGAGGTAGAAAAGGGAGCTGGTAGTTTCAATGAATTGTTATGGTAGTCCGAAAAAAGGAGTTGAGTGGATGAAGAATTTGTTGTTTGCGGTACTCGCTGTAGTATTTGCATGTGTGCCGGTTTTCCTGGCTCAGCAGGACGGAACCACGGCACCGATTGTAAAAGTCGAGGTACTGCCGGAAGGGGTTTACAAGTACGAAGGTGCCACTAAAGGCGTTATCACGTTTGATCACAACATGCATAAGGAAATGATGGACAACGACTGTAGCAGTTGCCACGAAGGTGAGCCTGCGAAGATCGATGTTTCCAGCATGTCTGCCGGTCACGGGCTGTGTGGCGGGTGTCACGAGCAGGTTGAGGATATGGCTTCCTGTACGTTCTGTCACAGCAAGTAATCCGAACCGGAAGTTAGTTTACGAAAAGGAGACGGCCTGTGCTGTCTCCTTTTTTTGTTGAATTGGTGTCTGGAGTTTCATGACGGCAAAGACAATACCTCAGGAAATCACTACAGTGCTGTTCGATCTCGACGGTACGCTGATCAATGTTGATATGCACAAGTTTGTTCCCGCTTATCTGGAACATCTGGCGAGCTGCATTGATCCGCAGATGCCGCCACGCCCGTTTATCGACCAGATGATTCGTCGCACCATTGAATTGCTGGACAGCGATGACGGACGCCAGACCAATGAACAGTTTTATTGGCAGGTGATTGAACAGGACTTGGGGATTCCCGCCCAGCAGTTCCGCGATGGTTTGGACCATTTTTTTCGCTACAACATGGAATTGCTCAGTCCGCTGGTGCAACCGTTGCCTCTGGCCGCCAAGCTGATTCAGCGTTGCAGGGAGAAGGGTTTGGAGCTTGTGCTGGCCACAAATCCGGTGTTTCCTCGAGCTTTGGTGGAAGCTCGCTTGAACTGGGGCGGAATGAAAACAGAGGATTTCAGCTTGATCACCAGCTTTGAAAACAGTCGTTACTGCAAGCCCAATCCCCACTATTTTGAAGATATTCTCGCGCAACTGACATGCTCGGCCGAGCAGTGTCTGATGGTTGGCAACGATACGGAACACGATCTGTCGGCCAGCCATCTGGGGATGACTACCTTTTTGGTCGATACCTGGCTGATTGATCGTAGTCCACAATTTGTTGCCGATTTTCGCGGTAGTCACCTGGATCTGTTCCGCTTTCTCGGACAGCTTCCGGCCCTCTCCTGATGGCGTGGAGAAAAATTAATGGGTGCCAAATTATTCAATTAGATTGCTAAGTTTGACAACCCCTGGCTTTTTAGTTAATCTTTCTGGACTGTTGACAGGTCGTAGCGACCTCCCCCCATTTCGGCGCATATATCTTGACACAGACAGGAGAAGTTGATGGCGCGACGTGTAGAAGATCCTGAACTGGCGTTTCGTCTGGCACGAGCCATCGTGTCGGATATTGCCTTGTACAATCCAGATAAAGTGGAAGAGGGGATCAAGAACGACAATATTTTTGATCTTCTCGCCGAAGAGCTGCAGGAAGGGCGGGAGCATTTTGCCGAACGGGTCTCGGAAACATTGGAAAACCGGGATCAGTTGTTTGATCGGGCGATTGTCGATGTCATGATCAAACAAGCCGGGAAAATAGAAAGCTCGATCTGGTAAATGAATGAAAATTTGACGTTTTACATCGAACCGGGCCAGGCTGCGGAACGCTTGGACCGGTTTTTGACGCGCCAGCTTCCTGAGCTGACGCGCTCCCAATTGAAGAAATTGGTTGATGACGGTCTGGTGCGTGTCAATGATCAGACGGTCAAGGCCGGAGCTAAATTGCGTGGTGGAGAAACGGTCTGTGTGACTCTGCCGCAAGCCCAATCTGTCGAAACCCTCCCGGAAGATCTGCCGCTTACTGTCCTCTATGAAGATTCCGATCTGATTGTGATCAATAAAGCGGCCGGTATGGTGGTGCATCCTGCCGCCGGACACAGCTCGGGAACCCTGGTCAATGCCCTGTTGTATCATTGCCACGACCTCAGTGGTGTCGGGGGGGAACTGCGGCCGGGAATTGTCCACCGTCTTGACAAGGACACATCCGGTGTCATGGTGGCAACGAAAAATGATGTCACCCACAATCATCTCGCAGCCCAGTTCAAAGATCATTCGATTCAGCGTCGCTATGTGGCTCTGGTTCACGGTCAGGTTCAAAATGCTCGTGGCACCATTGATGCTCCCATTGGCCGTCATCCCACCCACCGTAAAAAAATGACCTCAAAGGGGCGCGGTGGTCGACGGGCAGTGACCCATTGGAAAGTGCTGCGGCGTTACGATGCCGATCGGCTCAGCTTGCTGGAGATGCGTCTTGAAACAGGACGAACCCACCAGATCAGGGTTCATCTTTCGGAGATGAATTTGCCTCTGGTCGGTGATCCGCTCTATGGTAACCGGACGCGGGCCAATGGCATCAACGATCTGGAAGTGCGCAATCGAGTCCATGCTCTGCATCGACAGGCTCTGCATGCCCGCTTACTCGGGTTCATTCACCCGCGAACCGGTGACTATCTCGAGTTCACCAGTGATCTTCCTGGAGACTTGGCATCAATTGTGGCTTTTCTCGACGACAAATATGGTGTAGAACAGTCGTCCCTGTCCGAGGCCTATGATCCGGTCGGGATTGATGTCGATGAGAACACAGAAGGGAGCATGACCCATGAACCTTGAAAAATATGGAAAAATCAGCTGTCTGCAGGCAGATTGGTGTGACGGAAAGACCCTGTTTGCCGGTGTAACCACACGTAACGGTGGTGTCAGCCGTCCGCCCTATAACTCTCTTAATTTAGGGAGCAACACCGAGGATGCCGCCTATAATGTTGAGGGCAACCGTTCTACATTTCTGCACGCCTTTGAGTTGCCGCTGCATCATCTTTTGCTGGTGAATCAGGTCCATGGTAGTGACATTGTTGTTGTGGATAAAAAGAATTACGATGTCAGCCATTTTCAGGATGTCGAAGCCGATGCCATTATTACCAACCAGCCTGGTTTGATGCTGGGTGTCACTGTCGCTGACTGTTATCCGCTGATTGTTTTTGATCCCAAACAACGTGTTGCCGCTGTGATCCATGTAGGCTGGCGCGGCGCGGCCAATGGTCTGATCGGCAAAGTCCTTGACGCCATGCGCGAAGAGTTCAACAGCATCGCAGAAGAGCTGCTGGTAGCGGTCGGCCCCGGTATCAGCGCCGAGCATTACGAGGTTGGTAAGGAAGTGCGTGAAGGGTTCCGCAACGGCACCGGTCACTGGGGTGAGATTGCCACGGAAGTTGACTTGGGAAAATGGCAGGTGGATCTGCTGAAAAGCTGTCTGCTGCAGTTGGACCAGGTTGGGATTAAAAAGAAAAATATCGATTGTGCGGATGCCTGTACCTGGAATCAGCGTGAACTGTTTTTCTCGTATCGTCGTGATGGTGGTAAAACCGGACGCCAGATGGGGTTTGTGCTGTTTCGAGACGAATAGGTCCGACCGAAATCCTCGTAAGATTGATAAATTTCTGAAAAGACAGGTTGGTGATGCAGCCTGTCTTTTTTTATTGGATTTCTCACCACGGAGTTGTTGAGACCCGGATGGGTTGACTGTGATGTTGGCGTTTTGTGCTTTAGACGTCAGGCGAGAAGAGATCAGCTACTTACGCCAGAACGATGGTAGGAACAACACCAGAACGGTAAACAGCTCCAAGCGGCCCAGCAACATACAGAGAATCAGCACGCCTTTGCCAAACTCGGGAACAGCCGCGAAATTGTCTACCGGGCCGACGGAGCCGAGGCCGGGGCCGATGTTGCCGAGGGTGGCGATAACCGCCGCAGCCGCAGAGATCAGATCCATGCCACTGGCCGCCATCAGGAAGGAGGCAGTGACAAAAACACCCATAAACAGGGCGAAAAAGCCGAGGATGGACTGCATGACATCCGGTGCCACCGGTTGGTCGCCCAGTTTCACCAGGCGGATGGCGCGGGGGTGGATCAGGCGGTAGAGCTGCACGGTGCCATGTTTAAACAACAGCAGCAGTCGAGCCACTTTCATGCCGCCGCCGGTTGACCCGGCGCAGCCACCGATAAACATCATGAACACCAACAGGTATTGGGCCAGTACCGGCCACAGTTCGAAATCGGCGGTGCCGAAACCGGTTGTCGTCAGGATGGACGTGGTTTGGAAGGCGCTGTAGCGCAGATTATCGATCCATGAGGTGTAGACCGTTCCCTGGTTGAGGAACACCAGCAGCAGAGTGACGCTGACGGTGATGGTCAGATAAAAGCGAAACTCCTCGTTTCGAAAATATTCGCCGATACGCCCTTTGAGGGCGTAATAGTGCAGTGAAAAGTTAACCCCGGCCAGAAACATAAACAGGGTAATGACCCAGTCAATATAGGCACTGTCGTAGGCGGCGACCGAGGCGTTACGCGTTGAGAAGCCGCCCGTAGCTAATGTGGCGAAAGCGTGGCAAACCGCATCATAAAAGGTCATGCCGCCGCCCATCAGCAGCAAGGTTTCTATCGCTGTCAGGATGACATAGACGCCCCACAGCAGTTTGGCGGTGTCCTGAATCCGTGGTTTGAGGCGGTCTGCTGTTGGGCCGGGCACTTCCGCTTGAAACAGCTGCATGCCGCCGACACCCAGCATCGGCAGGATGGCCAGACTCAAAACGATGATTCCCATGCCGCCCAGCCAGTGCGTCAGTGCCCGCCAGAACAGAATGCTTTGCGGTAGCCCTTCAATTTCAGTCAGGATGGTGGAGCCGGTGGTGGTGAAACCGCTCATGGTTTCAAAGACCGCATCCAGCGGCGAGGTGATCGCCCCGGAAAACAGGTAGGGTAGGGCGCCGAACAGCGCAAAGACGAGCCAGCCGAAAGTGACCACGGCAAAGCCTTCGCGTACAGAGAGTTCCTTTTTGTTTTTAAACAGTTTCATCAGAGCCATGCCAACCGCCAGACAGATGGATGCGGCCCAGATAAACGCGGTGGCGCTGCCGTCGTGATAGTAATAGGAAAACGGGATCGGCAACAGCAGGGTCAGGGCCAGACAGGTCAACAGGGCACCGAGAATATGGAAAACAAACAGGATGCTCATTTATTCAAAAAACTTTTCCACTTTGGGCAGGGCTTCCGGTAAGGCAAACACCACCACCCGGTCGCCGATGGCCAGGGTTGAATCGCCGGTGGCAATTTCATAGCGGTCATCTTGAACGATGGCGCCGATAATCGCTCC
This sequence comes from Desulfuromonas acetoxidans DSM 684, assembly GCF_000167355.1. Lineage (NCBI taxonomy): Bacteria > Pseudomonadati > Thermodesulfobacteriota > Desulfuromonadia > Desulfuromonadales > Desulfuromonadaceae > Desulfuromonas > Desulfuromonas acetoxidans. The sequence goes on along the minus strand of NZ_AAEW02000004.1, from coordinate 214,592 downwards.
GGCCGGAAAATTAAGATCTTTGAGAGGGGTGTTGACGAACGTGCTGTCGGCATTCACCTCAAATTCGAGGACTTCGGAGTTGCTGCCCTCAATGGTGGCCAGGGAGATAACCCCGCCGCGGCGCACATATTTGAGAATGGCACCGGCGGCTGACAGACGCGGTGACACGCAGGCGTCAATGCCCAGGGTCGGAGCCAGGCTGAGTAGTTCCGGCTTGTTGATCAGGGCCAGAGTGCGTTTGACGCCGTGCTGTTTGCACAGTAATGAACAGAGGATGTTGGTTTCATCCTTGCCGGTGACGGCAATAAAGGTATCGGCGCTGGCAATGCCCTCCTCTTCCAGGGCGTGGATATCCGTACCCTCAGCCTGGATGACCATGGTTTTTTTCAGTTTGGCCGAGACTTTGACACAGCGTTGCTCGTTGGCGTCGATTAAGCGCACATCGTAATGGAGTTTCTCCAGTTGTGAAGCGATGCGGATGCCGATGTTGCTGCCGCCGAGGATAAAAACGCGTGGCATTTTGCGCTTTTTCTTTTCACCGGGTTGCAGCATATATTGAATGGCAGGCAAATCGTTCTGGTGGGCGAACAGGAAAATACTGTCGCCGGACTGGATGAGGTCTTCTCCGCGAGGGATGATGGTTTTGTCCGCTCTGCTGATCGCCGTAACGACAAACCGATACATGCCGCGCAGTTCGCCGAGTTCGCGCAAGCTCATGCCGCACAGCGGGCTTTCATCAACGATGCGGTAGCCGAGAAATTGAATTTTCCCCTCGACGAATTCCGCCACATCAAATGCGCCACTGCGCCGGGTGATTTTGACAATCTCGTCGGCAACCTCGTCGGCAGGGTTGATCAACAGATCAATGCCGAGTTTCTCTTTGGATAAAATGGCGCCGTGACTGCGGTACTCGATGCTTTTGACTCGGGCAATGCGGGTCTGAACCTCATATTCGCGGGCGAGAAGACAGGCGAGAATGTTGACCTCGTCAAGGTCGGTAACGGCGATAAAGATGTCAGTGTGTTTGATGTCGGCCTGTTCAAGGATTTCAGCACTGGCTCCGTTGCCGCTGAGGCCCATGACATTAAGGCGGTCCTGGGCTTGACGCAGATGCACTTCATCCCGATCAATCAAGGTGACTTCGTGTCCCTCCATGGCCAGACGCTCACAGAGGAAGTAGCCAACCTGTCCTGCTCCGACAATAAGTATCTTCATAAACCGTGAAGCTCTCCTTTAGCAGATGTCTGAAACATCTTAAGGCCACTGATCCGGCGCAGGGGAAAGAATTGGAGTTCTCCCCTTGTTTCCCGCGCTGCCGGAGTGGTAGATTCGGCTGGTGCTCTGTTGTGTTCCGAATCGCTGTTTTTTCCGGCAGGGCTATTCATCGCACAGTTCGGGGTAATCTGCAAGAGGCTGGTAAATATTTTAATGAATTCAGTTGCTTAGCTGCAACTGTTTGCGAAAAGGTCAATTCGACATGACATTTTATATGGATGTTCCAGAAGAGCAGTTGCGTAAAGAGCGCGCCAAGGCACGTGAATTGCGTAAAACCAGCTGGTGGAAAAACCGGATTGCCGAAGGTCGCTGCTATTATTGTGGGGAACATTTTCCCCCCAAAGAGCTGACCCTCGACCACGTTGTGCCGCTGGTGCGTGGTGGCAAGACAACCAAGGGCAATTGTGTCGCAGCCTGCAAAGCGTGTAACTCAAAAAAGAAAGATCTGCTGCCCAGCGAATGGGAAGAATACCTGCAGACCTTGAGCCACAAAGACCATGAATAACCTGTTTTCAACATGCACGCCAGAGGTTCGGCAAAATCCTTGCACCACGACCCGGGCGGTGGCATAGTCAGGCCATGTCCAAAGCCTATCGCGTTTATTCCCAATACCTCAAGCAGCGTTTCGGTGGCCGGGTGCATAAGATCTCCATCGACGCTGGTTTCTCCTGTCCCAATCGCGGCACGGATCGTCAGTCTCCGGGCTGTTTGTTCTGTGAGCCCAATGGTTCCGGGTCGTTTGGTATTGCCCGCCGTCTCAGTGTTGCCGAACAGGTGGAGCATGGTAAAGAGATCATGGTGCGTAAGTACAAGGCCAAGCATTTTATGGCTTACTTTCAACCGTTTTCCAATACCTATGCTCCGGTTGAGGTGTTGCGAGCTCTTTATGACGAAGCCTTGTCGGTAAAGGATGTTGTTGGGCTGGCTGTTGGCACTCGGCCTGATTGTCTGGGCGATGATGTTCTCGACCTGTTGCAGGAGTATCACCAGCGCACCTATTTCTGGTTAGAACTCGGAGTACAGAGTTGCCACGACAAGACGTTAAATTTTTTGCGGCGTGGTCACGATTACGGCTGTTTTGTCGATGCCTATAACCGCGCTAAGCAGCGTGGTTTGCGGGTGTGTGTGCATGTTATCCTCGGCTTGCCAGGGGAGTCGCATAAAGAGATGATGGCTACCGCCGATGAGATGGCACGCCTTAAGGTGGACGGCATAAAAGTCCATCTGCTGCATGTTCTCAAGGATACGGCGTTAGGTGATCTTTACGAACAGGGGGCTTTTACCCTGTTTGACCAGACCAGCTATGTGCAGACCGTGGTTGACTTTATTGAGCGGTTGCATCCGGACACCATGATTCAACGGCTGACCGGTGATGGTCCACGCGATATTTTACTCGCACCACGCTGGTCGCTGAAAAAATGGGAAGTACTTAATGCCGTCGACGAAGAGTTCGAACGACGTGGTAGTCGTCAGGGCGCGGCGTGTCGTTTTCTGTAGTGTGCCGCAGGCAGAGCGGCGGGGGATTACTGGTTGTAGGTGTACGGCGACGAATCGTTTGGCAATGGTGCTGTTTTAGCAACGCCATCCCACGAAATAAAGACCAGTGAGGCCCAGAGCAGGCTGATGAGAAGAATGATGATTCGTGACATGGCGGATAAGATACACGAAGCGCGATATAGAAATCAAGCGTTGCTTGGCCAATTTATTGTTAGGGTAATTTCATGGATTTAATGCAGCTCAATGAGCCGCAACGTCAGGCGGTCCTTCACACGGAAGGTGCCCTGCTGGTTTTGGCTGGTGCCGGTTCCGGCAAGACCCGCGTGATCACCTGCCGGATTGGCCATCTGCTTGAGCGTGTTCCGGCAGAACAGATTGTCGCCTTAACCTTTACCAATAAGGCGGCACGGGAGATGCGTGATCGGGTGGTGGAGCAGGTTGGTCGCGGTAAAGCGAAGGGCCTGACCATCTCGACATTTCATTCGCTGGGTGTGCGTATTCTGCGCCAGGAGATCGAACAGCTCGGCTATAAGAAAAATTTCTCTATCTATCCCACTTCGGATCAATTGCGCCTGGTGCGCGACATGGTTCAGGGGCGCCAGTTGCCGTCGGGTGGCAATGTGGATCCGGATCGAATTTTATGGCTGATTTCTGCAGCGAAAAACGAGCTGGTTGAAGCCAATGATTACACGGCCAATCCGCGCGATGAATACGAAGTGCTCACCGCCGAGATCTATCCACGCTACCAGAAGTCACTCAAAGCCTGTAACGCCATCGATTTTGATGACATCTTGCTGTTGACCATCCGCCTGTTTGAACGTTTTGCTGATGTGCTGGATCGATATCGGCAGCAATTTCGTTACATCATGGTCGATGAATATCAAGACACCAACCATGTCCAATACCATATGCTGCGTTTGCTCAGTTCCGCTCACCACAACCTCTGCGTGGTCGGCGATGACGATCAATCCATTTATGGCTGGCGTGGGGCCAAACCCGGCAATATCCTTGATTTTGGCAAGGATTTTCCCGGTGCTCGGGTGATCAAACTCGAACAGAACTACCGCTCCACCGGCAATATCCTCGCAGCGGCCAACGCGCTGATCGTTCATAACCAGGATCGTCACGGGAAAAAATTGTGGACGGCGGGAGACGCTGGGGCCGATGTGGTATATCGCTGCTGTGATGATGGAGAGGATGAAGCCATGGCCGTGGTGGAAGTTATTCACCGCGAGCGGTTTCGCCATCAGTACCAATACCGTGACTTTGCCATCCTTTACCGGACCAATGGGCAGTCGCGTGCCTTTGAGGAGCAGCTACGTTATGAAAATATTCCCTATGTGCTAATCGGTGGCCAACAGTTTTTTGACCGTAAAGAAGTCAAGGATGCTCTGGCCTATCTTAAAGTGATGGCCAACCCGCTGGATGAAGTCAATCTGCTGCGGATTCTCAATTATCCCAAACGTGGAATCGGTGAAACCACGGCGGAACGATTGATTCAGGCCTCGGTGGTTGGAGAGTGTTCCCTATGGGATGTCCTTCATCATAGCGCCGGGATCGAAGGAATTGGCGAGAAGGCGGGCGAAGCGATCCAAAACTTTATCGCTTTAATGGAGCGCTACCAGCGCCGCTATCGCCAGCCGGGTCAGTTGGTGACAACCACTCAGGAGCTGTTCCGTGAACTGCAGTTGGAGGAGGAACTCTATCGCCAGGCTGATGATCCCAAGAAGGCCCGGCGTCGGGTGGAGAATCTCCATGAAGTGGTGAATGCGGTGTCCTCCTATGAAGAACGTGAAGCCATTGCCACTCTCGAAAGCTTTTTGGAAAAAGTCTCCCTGCTTGATCGCGATGAGCCGCCGCGTGGCAGCAAAGAGGAGAAACTGAAGCAAGATGCGGTGGTGCTGATGAGCCTTCACTCCAGCAAGGGATTGGAATTCCCCTGTGTGTTTCTGGTTGGCATGGAGGAGGGTAGTCTGCCGCACAATAAAACCATTGAGGAAACCCAGGATGTCAGTGAAGAACGGCGTCTCTGTTACGTCGGCATCACGCGGGCTCGCCAGCAATTGACACTGCTTGGTGCTGCGCGACGTAAGAAATACGGCCGGTTGCAGCCACGCGAGGTGAGTCGCTTTCTCAGTGAAATCCCTGAAAGTCTAATTTTTCATGAAAAGGGTGACCGGCAGGCGGCTCCTCCTGAGCAGCAAGAGGCCATGGCTAGCGATTTTTTCAGCAATATTCAGGACATGCTTAAATAGGCCGGACCACAATCTTAGATATTTATTATAAACGCTCACGTTTTAATGTTCTTGTGTGCTTTTAATTTTTTTGGTTAAATAACCGACAGTCTCAGAAGTCTACCACGGTGTCTTTTCCCCCCCCGGCCGATGACAGGAGGACAAGCTGAAACTGTTCAAGAAAAAATCATCCCGCCACCAGGGTGTGACAGGGGTCTCCTTTTTTTCTGAAGGAGTCTCACTGGTGCATCTGGTTCAGGAAGAGCTGCACCCCAAACTGGTGTTCGCCGAGTGCGTGTATTGTCCTGCCGGTCAAACCTCCGAAGCTCTGCACAAGCTTGTTGAAAAACATGACTTAGCCCACAGTCGAACCGTGGCGGTCATGGCACGAGGGAGCTACAATCTGATCCAGATTGATCCACCGGATGTCCCGGAAGGGGAGTTTCGCGAGGCCGTGCGTTGGCAGATCAAGGATCTGCTCGATTTTCCTGCGGAACAGGCGGTGGTCGATACCTTCAGTTCAGAAGCGTCTGAAAACCAGACGCTCTCCTTTGCCGTAGCAGCATCGCAGGAACAGGTGTGGCAAGTGGTGCATACTCTGCGTGATGCTGAACTGGATACCGGCGCTATCGATATCCCTGAACTGGCCTTGCGCTCATTGATGTCGTTGTTGCCCGATGATGGACGTGGCCTGGCTTTGCTGAGTTTGTGGAGGGACAGCGGCCTGATTACCATTGTTCGCAATGGCGAGTTATGCATGGCACGCCGCATTAATCTCGGTGTTCAGGAGTTGGTTGCCGCGGCTGATCCGGCGGGCGAGATTGACGGGGTGGAAATTTCCGAAGCCCAGCAGAATATCCTTGATGCGGTGATCCTTGAGATTCAGCGCTCCCTCGATTATTACGAAAGCAGTGTTTCGCGCCAATCGGTTTCCACGGTCTACATCGCACCGTTGAGCGATCCTATTCCCGGTTTACAATCGTATCTCGATAGCTATCTCGCTCCGGAAATCAAGCCGTTACAGGTTGGTGATTTGCTGGCGGACTGTACGGTGCCGGATACTGAATTATCCCATTGCCTGTCAGCCATCGGGGCTGCCCTGCGCACGGAGTGGAGCTGAGATCATGCAACAGATCAATCTCTATCAGGACCAATTCAAGCCGCAACGGCGCTCTCAACTCGGGACGATTCTTACCACGGCCTTTGTGGCGATGATTGTTGTCATGGTGCTGCTGAACTGGTGGCAGGGACGTCAACGTGATCAATGGCAACAACGGCAGGCTGCCGAACGTCAACGTCAGAACAGCTTACAAGCTGATCTGACGGCATTGGGTGATAAAGTGGCAACTCTCCAGCCCAGTGCTTTGCTGGCGCAGAAATTGATCGAGACCCGCCACCAACTTGATTTGCGGAAACCGGTGCTGCATCAGGTGGAACGGCTCAGTGCCAAAAAAGAGCTGGTGATCGACAGTCTTGAAGCTCTGGCCTTGCAGCCGTTACCCAGCGCCTGGTTGACAACGGTTGAGTTCGCTGACGGTGGTGACGAAATGATGTTGGGTGGCGTGGCCCTGCAAGCTGAGCGATTGCCGCAACTGGTGGAAGAGCTGGCCCAACAGCCGGTTTTCTCCGGACGCCATTTTGCCTTTGCCCGCCTGGAACGCCAGAGCAGTGGCGGGTACAGTTTTGATCTGAGTACCCGGCAAGGAGGCGAGAATGAGTGACGCAGTATCCTTGCTGGACAAGGTTAAAGGCTGGTTCGCCGCACTGAATAAACGTGAGCAGCGTCTGATTGTCGGGACGCTGTTTGGTGCGCCACTGTTTGTGTTTATCCAGTTGATCTTTTTGCCCGGCCTTACCGAACAGACAGCGTTGGAGCGCCAGGTTCACCAACTGGAGCAGGATAACACCATTCTGCAGAGTCAGGTGCTTGAGATGTCGTTACTGGCCGAAAAAGATCCTGACGCTGACAACCGCAAAAAACTTGAACAGCTCCAGCAGGAGATTGCCCGGTTTGACCAGCGGCTGCAGGAAAACCTGTCGGGTTTGGTGGCTCCGGCGCAAATGCCTGGATTACTCCGGTCGATGCTCAAACAGCGCGCTGGTCTGACACTGATCTCCATGGAAAACGCTCAGCCCCAGGCGATCAGTCTTGCGCCCATGCCCCAACAGGGCGAAGCCAAAGAACGCACGGCTCTGCCTGAGGTGGTGCTGTACCGGCATCCACTGCATCTGGAATTGCAAGGGCGTTATCTGGATGTGCTGGCCTATCTGCAGGATGTACGAAAATTACCGCAACGTGTGTTCTGGCATGGTCTGCACATTGAGATGGGCGAAGGCTATCCTCAGGCCCGTATTCAGGTTGATGTTTATACCTTGAGTCTTGAGAAAGGGTGGATCAGTGGTTAATTGCTTTGTCAGACAACGCACCTTGCTGGTTGTTAGCGGTTTGTTCCTGACGCTCTCGGCGACATCAGCGCTGGCCTGGTATGACCCCATGCGCCCGCAAGGCGATGGGGCTGCGGCATTGAAAAGTGAGCCTGAGACACCGTTGAGCCTGACCAGTATTCTCATGGCCCAGCAACGTCGCGTGGCGATTGTCAATGGTCGGGTTATTACCGAGGGCGACCGGATTAACGGCTACCGGGTGGTAAGCATTACTGATCGTCAAGTTGAACTTGAAAAAGGCACCAAACATCACCGATTGCACTTGGCGGCACAGCAACAGGCGCCATCGGTTAAACGAAAGATAACGGAGTAAGGTTCATGATGAGAACGAAAGCCCTGATTCAGGCCTCTGTCACCCTGCTGGCCGCGATTGTTTTACTGGCCGGGTGCAGTCCGGTTATGACCGCAGAGCCTGCTACGCCGTCAGCGGCGTTAAATTCCTTTCCTGAATCTTCTGCTCAGCCCGCTGCTGCCGCGCCGGTTCCGGTTGCAGTCCAGCAGGCCATGATGCCGCCGTTGGTGCTGGGTGATCTTCCGGCGACACAGCCCCGTTTTGATGTGGTGGCCGAACAGGTCGACGCGCGCGCCTTTTTTGCCGGTCTGGTCACCGATACGCCGACCAATCTGGTGGTGCATCCCGATGTGCAGGGGGCCATCACCCTCCATCTGAAAAATGTCACCCTTCAAGAGGTGCTGTCGATCGTCCGCGATGTCTATGGTTTTCACTATCGTACCATCGCCGGGGGCTACCAAATTCTGCCCAATAACATGCAGACGCAGATCTTTGAAGTAGATTACCTGACCCTGAAGCGCAGTGGCCACTCGCTGACTCGGGTGAATTCCGGGCAGGTCAGTGCCGTGAGCAACGATGATGATAACGGCAACGACAATGACAACAACTCATCGTCAAACGGAACCACCAGCAGTTCCGGCAGCCGAATTACCACCGTGTCGGAAAGTGATTTCTGGACCGGCTTGCAACAGGCCCTGCAGTCACTGGTCGGGCGTGAAAATGGCCGCGCGGTGATAGTCCAGCCTCAGGCAGGTTTGGTGGTGGTGCGCGCTCTGCCTCAGGAGCTTCAGATTGTCACCGATTACCTCAATAAAACCCAGGTCACCCTGCAACGTCAGGTGATCCTTGAAGCGAAAATTATTGAAGTTGAACTCAATGACGGCTACCAAACCGGCATCAACTGGGCGGGACTGATTCACAACGGCAACAACACCGCAACCATTGGTCAGGTGGGTGGTGGGACCTATCTCAGTGACGGTGTCAGTGAGATTGCCGGCACCAATCCGCTGGTGAATGGTCTGGTCACGTCGGCGTTTGGCGGGGTGTTTTCCACCACGTTGCAGTTTGATGACTTTGAAGCGTTTATTGAGGCGGTGAAAAGCCAGGGCGATGTTCAGGTGTTGTCCAGTCCGCGCATCTCCACGCTCAATAATCAGAAGGCGGTGATCAAGGTTGGGACCGACGAGTTCTTCGTCACCGATATCTCCAGCGATACTGTCACCGGCACGACAACGACCACCACGCCGGATATTACCCTGACACCGTTTTTCTCCGGCATTGCTCTCGATGTGACGCCGCAAATTAGTGGTCAGGGGCGGGTGACGCTGCATGTGCATCCGACCGTCAGTGAGGTGGTGGATCAGACCAAGGTGATCACCGTTGCTGGACAGGCACAGTCATTGCCGCTGGCATTCAGCAGTGTGCGGGAGTCTGACACCATTGTAGAAGCACGCAGTGGCCAGGTGGTGGTGATCGGTGGCCTGATGAAAAATTCCGATACCCGCGAAGGGGCCGGTGTGCCGCTCCTTGGTGATATTCCGGGGCTGGGTCATCTGTTCCGACATCAGAAAAACAGTACCAGCAAAAGTGAGCTGATCATCCTGCTCAAACCGCTGGTGGTGGAACGCGATACAGACTGGAATAATGACATTGAAGCGGCGCGCCAGCGGATGAACAGCTTGTTTTAAGCCGAGGGGATGTCCGACTTTTTTGGTTGTTTCAATTGATTCAGATTGATTGCTTTATTGCTGAGGATGTTATGTACCTGGAGCATTTCAGGTTAACCGACCCCCCATTTTCACTGACGCCGGACACGGATTTTTATTTCGATGCCGAGACCAGTCGTGAAGCGTTTAACGTCGTCCAGGTGGCTCTGCAGCAGGGCGAGGGGATCGTCAAAATCGTCGGCGAAGTGGGGACCGGCAAAACCGTAATGTGCCGCAAGTTACTCAATGATCTGCCGGCACACATGATTACCGTGTATCTGCCCAATCCGTTGATGGAGCCGCAGCAGTTGTATCAGGCCGTTGCTCAGGAGCTGGATCTCAACATGGCGTCGGGAAGTGCGCTTAACGATTTGCTCGAACGGCTGAACCGTCATCTGATCGCCTTAAGCAACGAAGGGTTCCAAGTGGTGGTGTGTGTCGATGAGGCGCAAACTATGCCCACTGCAACTCTGGAGGCATTGCGTTTGTTGAGCAATGTAGAAACCGAAAAAAGCAAGCTGCTGCAGATTGTTCTGTTTGGACAGCCGGAGCTTGATGAGCGTCTGGCCGAGCGCGAACTGCGTCAATTACGCCAACGGATCAGTTTTTCATATCGATTGCAGCCGTTGGACTATGCCGGTTGTATCGGCTATATCGACCATCGCCTGCATAAGGCCGGTTATCTGGGTAAGCCATTGTTTAGTCCCCAGGCGCTCAAAGTGCTGTATCGATCTGCTCAGGGTATTCCACGGCTGATCAATATCCTCGCCCATAAAGCCCTGCTGGCGGCGTATGGTCGGGGGGAGACCTACATTCGTCCGGCTGTGATCCGCGCCGCCATTGCCGATACCGAAGCCGTGGCACCAACGTATCGGCTCTGGGTGTGGACTGTCGGTATTGTGGCCTTGGGTCTGCTGTGTTTCTTTGCCGGATATGTGATGAACAGGTGGGCGGTATGAGTTTGATCAATCAAATGTTGCGCGATCTTGAGGAGCGCCGCAAAAAAGAGGTCTCAAGCAATACCAATGTCACTGCAGTGAATGTAGTACGCAAGCGCCGTTGGCCATGGTTTGTTGCCGGGGTGGCGTTGATTGCAGGTGGTGGGGTTGCCCTGATGAGCAATTTGTCCTCGTCGCCGGACTCGGTTGAACCGCAGTCGGCACTGGTGAGCCCCGCAGACACAACCGTACCGGTGGTCGCTGTGCCACAAGCGGTTGTTGAGCCGCCGGCCAATGCAGTACTTTCCCTGCAGGCCAGTGAAACAGATCAGGAGTTGCGCATTGTTGTGGAGTTGCGCCAACCGGTTGACTGGACCGTTGTCCGTTCCGATCCGCGTTCTATTGCCGTTGCTGTGCCGCTGGCCGTTCATGCCACGCTCAATGCCGGGGCGCTGCACTGGCTTGATCATTGGCGGCAGGTCAAAACAGACGACAGTTATGAGCTGATTTTTTCGGCGTCCGGTGAGATGACCTGGAACGTGTTCAATCTGGCCAGTGACAGTCAACACGGCTGGCGCCTGGTGATTCAGGGCCGTGTTGTAGAAAACGTGACCTCATCATCCTATATGCAGGAAGCTGCCCCGGCACCGCAGCCGGTGGCACAACCCGTTGCCCCCAAGCCGCAACCGGCACCCACAACACAACGTGCGACGGGAACCCTGAAAAAACAGGTAACACCCCGTGAACAACTGTGGAGCGGCGCACAGCAGGCCCGGCAACAGAGCGATCTGTCTGAAGCGACCCGTTTGTTGAGCGAATTGGTGGAATTGGTTCCCGATGACCGGGACGGGCGTTTCGAATTGATCAAGGTGTTGCTGCAGCAACGCAATGCTGAGCAGGCGTTGCAGGTGGCAGATAGCGGCCATCAGCAGCAGCCGGATGAACCGTTGTGGTTGATTCTCAAAGCCCGTTTACTGGCAGAGACGGATCAGTTGGCAGAAGCACTTTACGCTCTGGATGTGGACCCCGCTCCTGCGGTCAGTCAAAGTCCGGAATTTTATGCCCTGAAAGCCGCGTTGCTGCAGAAGGCCACCCGCTACCAGGATGCGCTACCGATTTATCAACTCCTGTGCGGAGCCTTTCCACAACAGCCGCAGTGGTGGTTTGGTCGTGCGGTCACCGCCGATCAGGTTGGTGATCAGCAGCAGGCGCGTGACAGTTTCAGGCAGGCTTTGGCTCTGCCCGGGTTGGAGACGCAATTGCAACAGTATGCCACGCAACAGCTGCAACGTTTAGGGGACGGCAACTAATATGGTGGTACGGAAAAAAATACGGATTGGCGACCTGCTGGTTTCCGAAGGAATTATCAGTGAAGATCAACTGATGACGGCGCTGCAGACGCAGAAAAGCAGTGGTGGTAAGCTGGGGCGCACGCTGATTGACCTCGACTATATCACCGAGGATCGTTTGCTGGAATTTTTGTCGCGCCAGTTGCAGGTGCCCTTGGTCGATCTGCGCCTGTTTAAATTCGATGGCGAGTTGGTCAAACTGATTCCGGAAACCCTGGCGCGGCGTTTTCGCGTGGTCGCTCTGACCCGCGAAGCCAACCATCTGCTGGTCGGCATGGCCGATCCCACCGATATTTTCGCCCTGGATAAATTGACCTCCCTGCTCAACCAGCCGGTGGAGCCGGCGGTTGTGCGTGAGTCTGACTTGCTGCGTTCGCTCGATACCGTGTATCGGCGTACCGATGAAATTGAAAATATTGCTGAAGAGCTCGGTGAAGAGCTGGCCCAGACCGATTTCAACCTCGCCGAGTTGCTGCCGGACAGTCAGCTCGAAGATGCGCCGGTTGTTCGTTTGCTGCAGACCCTGTTTGAGGATGCCGTGCAGGTGGGGGCGTCGGATATTCATATTGAACCCGATGAAACCGTGCTGCGAATTCGCCAGCGGATCGACGGCGTGCTCCACGAGCAGGTGATGAAGGAAAAACGCATTGCCGCCGCTTTGGTCTCGCGCCTGAAGCTGATGAGTGGTCTCGATATTTCCGAGCGGCGTTTGCCGCAGGATGGTCGCTTTAACATCCGCGTTAAAGGTAAAAGCATCGACATCCGTCTGTCGACCATGCCGCTGCAATACGGCGAGTCGGTGGTCATGCGCCTGCTGGATCAGTCGGGCGGTTTGTTGCGCCTGGATCATATCGGCATGCCGCCGCATATTCTGGCACGTTTTCGCCGTTTTATTCACCAACCGCACGGCATTGTGTTGGTCACCGGTCCCACCGGTAGCGGTAAGACCACCACGCTGTACGGGGCGCTCAATGAGATGAATCAACCGGAGAAGAAGATTATTACGGTTGAAGATCCGGTGGAATATCGATTGCCGCGGATCAATCAGGTGCAGGTCAATACCAAGGTGGGGCTGACCTTTGCCAGCGTGTTGCGTACCGCCCTGCGTCAGGACCCGGATGTGGTCATGGTGGGTGAGATGCGTGACAAGGAAACCGCTGAAATCGGTCTGCGTGCTGCCATGACCGGCCACCTGGTGTTGTCGACCCTGCATACCAACGATTCCATCAGCACGGCACTGCGCCTGCTCGATATGGGCGCGGAAGGTTATGTGGTGGCCAGTTCGTTACAGGCGGTGCTCGCTCAACGTCTTGTGCGCCGTGTGTGTACCAGTTGCAGTGAAGTAGATCCGCTGGATGCCCAGCAACGCAGTTGGTTGAAGGAGGCACTCGGAACAGAAGAGATTCCTCCGGGCTTCAAAAAAGGGCGTGGTTGCAGTCAGTGTGGCAACACCGGCTATCATGGCCGGATTGGTGTCTTTGAATTGCTGGAAATCGATACCGCCCTGGCCGATGCCCTGCGGCGCAACGACAGTGCCGGATTCGCCCGCACAGCCCAAGGGCAGGAGCATTTTATCTCCTTGGCGGACTGTGCTCTGGAATATGCCCGTCAAGGCATCACCACCATGGAAGAGGTGGTACGCGTGGCCGGCCAGGTCGATGAGTTGGAGCCGGTGGAGGAAACCCTGTGATCAACGGGAGGACGTGACACATGCCGATGTTTCACTATGTCGCCCGTCGCCCCGGCGGTGAGCAGGTCTCCGGTGAGCTGGAGCTGGCAACCGCCGCAGCCGTGGCCAGTCAGTTGTCGGAAAACGGTCTCATCCCGATTCGCATTGAAGAGGGGCGCGAGAGCGCGGCACCACGCGAGAAAAAAGCCTTTTCCCTGTCGTTGAAGCGGCGGCCGAAAAAGGTGCGTTTGGATGATCTGATTCTGTTTTGCCGCCAGATGTATTCGCTGACCCGCTCCGGTGTGCCGATGATGCGCTCGCTGTACGGCCTGATCGAGTCGTCACAAAATCCGACCATGCAGCAAGCCTTGCGCGGCGTGATTGAAAATCTTGAATCCGGGCGCGATCTGTCCGGGGCCATGGCCGCATTTCCCGAGGTGTTTCCCAACCTGATGACACGCATGGTTCAGGTGGGGGAAAGCAGTGGTAATTTGGAGGAATCGTTTCGCCAGTTGGGCGAATACCTGGAGTTTGAAAAACTGACCCGGGAGCAGATCAAGGCCGCATTACGCTATCCGACGTTTGTCATTATTGCCATCGGCGTGGCCATGACCATTCTCAGCCTGTTTGTCATCCCCACCTTTGAAAAGGTGTTTGCCGGACTGGGTGCGGATCTGCCGTTACCGACGAAGATTATCATGGGAATCTCCCATTTCTCCGTTGCTTACTGGCCCTATCTGCTTGTGGCGGCCGTTGCGGCGTTTTATCTGCTGCGCAGTTATCTGCGCACTGAAAAGGGGACTTACCGCTGGGATCGCTATAAGTTGAAGCTGCCTGTGGTCGGCTCGATTCTGATGCGGGCCACGCTTGCCCGTTTTGCCCGCGCATTTGCCATGGGCTACGGCAGTGGCGTGCCGCTGGTGCAGGCGTTGGGCTATACGGCCCGCGCCATTGAAAACAGTTACCTGGGTGAAAAACTCAACGAAATGCGCAACCAACTGGAGCGTGGCGACACCCTGACGCGCAGTGCCGCCAACCTGAAAATTTTTACCCCGCTGGTGTTGCAGATGCTGGCCGTCGGTGAAGAGAGCGGTTCCGTGGACAGCATGTTGCTCGAAGTGGCAGGGTTCTACGAGCGCGAGGTGGAATACGATCTGAAAAACCTCACCAGTGCCATTGAGCCGATCCTGATCGTCATCATTGGCGCCATGGTGCTGGTGCTGGCCCTAGGCGTGTTCCTGCCGATGTGGAACTTGAGCAGCTTGATGCGGTGATCATGGTGCGGGCTTTACAAAAAATTAAAGAAAAACTCTGCGTTAAGATGTCTATTAATGTTACTATTTAGCGTAATGAAAATAACCTATTAGCTGAAGTGGTCACGCTGGTTTGCTGCCGCTTCAAATCACAACCAAACAGGAGAGTACCATGAACAACCAAAAAGGTTTTACCCTGATCGAACTGATTGTCGTTATTGTTATTCTCGGCATTTTGTCTGCCGTGGCCGTGCCCAAGTTTGTGGATATGCAAGGTGAGGCACAGCGGTCTGCTATTGATGGTGCATTGGGATCTGTTCGTTCTGCCGCAGCTCTAGCTCACGCACAGTGGTTGGTTCAGGGACAACCCGCGACAATTACTGCAGAAGGTCAGACCATTACTATGGTCAATGGTTATCCCAGTGCGGATGATGCAGATGATGGCTCAATTGAAGATATGGCAGGACTTGATGGTTTCACAATAGCAGATGACAATGGTGACCCTGCAGAGATGACCATTTCCAATGATGGTTTCAGCTTCACCTATACTGAGGCCGTTGCTAATGGTGTTCCGACGATTTCTGATCCGGCAGCTTTATAGCCGTTGGAATTTCATGTAGGGTGGACAGTGCCCACTCTTCATGTTGAAGTTTCTATGGACCAAATCGGGTGGATGTTGTCCACCCGATGCCCTTACAAGTTAAAAGGTCAGCATGCACAGACAACGCGGTTTCACATTACTGGAACTGATCGTGGTGATCGCCATCGTGATCATTCTTGCCAGTGTTGTGTTGCCGAAATTTGTTGGTCTGATGCAGCAGGCCGAAGTGTCTGCAGTGCAAGGAATGATTGGCCAGATGCGCAGTGCCTTGAGTTTGCAGATGTCGCGCGGATTGTATCGTGGCGACGATCTGGCGGCGTGGGCTGCTGATGGATCACGACCGCTTTATCCCATGCACGACCTATTGCTCGATCCCCCGGAAACTTATTTGGGGGTGCTGAGTGCTAGCGACCGCCGTGGTTGCTGGTATGATGATAAAAATAGCCACGAACTGGTGTATGTGTTGCGTGACGATGAACTGGTTGTCGGTGGTTCCGAAACTCCAGCCACATTGCGCTGGAAAATCCGGGTGATTCGTGGCCCGTTGTCTGCCGGAGAGCAGGACACGTTGATCGGGCTGGTGCTGCAACCGTCTTCGGCAACACGCTGGCTGACGGATTAACTAAAGCAGGAGAACGTTGAATGAGAAACCAGAAGGGTTTTACACTGATCGAACTGGTCGTGGTCATGGTCATCCTGGCCTTGCTGGCTGCGGTTGCCGTGCCGAAATTTCTCGATCTGCAAAAGCAGGCCGAAGCCGCTTCCGTCAAAGGGGTGGTGGGCAACATCCGCAGTGCGCTTGGTATTCGCGTGGCACGGGCATTGGTGTCCGGGGAAGATCTGCAGGATCTGGCCGATAATTTGTACCCCATGTCGTTGCTGTCCACCGTACCGGAACCTTACGAAGGGCGTGGCGACAGTGTGCCTGCTGATAAAGGCGTGTGGTATGAGGGCAACGGCTCTCACGATCTGTATTACACGTTGCGCAATGGCGACATTGTCAATGATCCGACCACCGCCGATTACCTGCGCTTTGAGATTGAAGTGGTGCAGGAAGATATTGATGGTGACGGCACGATGGAAGATGTCGGCCTGGTGTTTGAAAAATACGACAATACCAACATCATTGACGCCGATACCGACAGCAGTAACGATGCTGATTTTGATTGGGAATACTAAGCCAGCCTAAGTCGTAAGAACATTGGTCGTTTTGTTATGTGGAGGCTGTCCTTGTTTGTCTGAGAGGCAGCCTCCACTCCCTTCTTAGAAAGCCGGGAACTATGAACAGAACCATCACGTCACAGAATGGATTTACACTGGTTGAACTGGTGGTTGTGATCGTGATTCTCGGCATCCTATCGGCCGTTATGGCCCCGCGTTTTTTTGATCAAAGTGATTATCAGGAGCGCGCCTTTCGTGATCAGTTGGCGACGGCGCTGGTGTATGCCCACAGCCGGGCCGTGGCCAGTGGCTGTGATGTTCGCGCTGAGATTACCAGCAGTGGTTTTTCCCTTTATCGCCATAGTACACCAGCCTCCTGTGGCAGCGTTCCGGCGACGACAACCGTGTTAACCCACCCGGATGGCGATCTCTATACCGAGAGTTCACCGACTGCCCTGACCGGAGCCACCATTGTGTTTGATGCTTTGGGGCGCGCCCGAAATGCAGCTTATGCTGTGACGGATTTCGCTGATGTGGCCGGTCTCGGCCTCACCGTTGTAGGAGAAACCGGATGCGTTACGCGATGAGAAAAAAACAGCTACTGGGCAACCAACAGGGCGTGACGCTGGTGGAGTTGATTGTATCCATCGTTATTATCTCCGTGGCGTTGAGCGGCGTGTTGCTGGTGATGAATTACACCACTAGCCATAGTGCCGATCCGATGATCGAGTATCAGGCCGTGGCTGTTGGCGAAGCATATCTGGAAGAAATATTACTTCAGTCGTACAGTGATCCCGGTGGTGGTGTTGAAGCCGGTCGAAGTGATTACGATGATGTTGATGATTACAATGGCCTGAATGACAGTGGAGCCAAGGATCAACAAGGAGCCTCAATTGTCGGGCTGGAAAACTACGATGTCAGCGTTGCCGTCAGCAACGTCGCGGCTTTCGGCCCGGTTGGACAGACCCTTCCGGCGAAGAGAGTTACAGTCACCGTGCAGCACAACAGTGGTGTCAACCTGAGTTTAACAGGGTATCGGACGGCCTATGACTGATCGGACTCTTACCGCACAGAGCTTTTCCGGCCGATATTCACAGGCAGGCTTCACCCTGGTGGAACTGGTTGTCACCATCGTTATTATCGGCATTCTGGTGTCATTGGGCGGCATGTTTATCAGCCAACCCATTCAGAGCTATATTGATCTAGATCGACGAACTCAGTTGGTTGGACAGGCGGATCAGGCGTTACGCCGTATGCAGCGCGATTTGCGTGCCGCGCTGCCCAACAGTGTGCGGGTGTTCAACGGCGGTAACGGCATTGAATTTCTCCATGTGGTGGATGGCGGGCGTTACCGTGTGACCAGCGATCCTGCGGAAACCGATCTGACCTTGGTGGCCAATTCGATTCTGCGCTTTGATGTGGCAGATGATTATTTTGAGGTGCTCGGTCCGCTGGATACGACGGAATATACTGCGGCCAATTGTTTGTGCGCTATTTACAATCTCACCGCTGACAGTGGTACGAATCTGTGTAATGCCTATGCAGCAACAAATACAGCCGCAATTCAGGCCGTAGAAACCAGCGGCACACGGCGATTCATCCGCTTGGCCACTGCCACCTTTTTCCCATTGTCATCACCGCAGCAACGGTTTTTCGTCATTGATCAAGCTGTGAGCTATGTGATTACAGGGGGACAATTACGGCGCTATGCCGGGTACACCATCAATCAAGTACCAGGGCCCGCTACCGGTGATAATTATGATCTGGTGACAACCGATCTGGTCACGGTTGTCGATGCGGGTGGCACGCCGGTTGATCCTTTCACCTATGATCCGGGGACTCCCAGCCACAGCGGTTTGGTGACCCTGCGGCTGGCGCTGGAGCAAGAAGGCGAACGGATCACTTTGATGCACCAGGTGCACGTTAACAATGCGCCTTAACTCATGGATGGACACTGGGGAACAAACACGATGAAGAGCGTGACCAATCAAGACGGATTTACCCTGGTTCAGGCCATCTTTATTCTGGTGGTGCTGGGGATGCTCGGCGTCTACATGGTCTCGCTCAGCACCGTGCAGCAGGCCACCACCACCCAGGCCTATCTGCAGGCCCAAGTGTATCAGGCATCGCGCTCCGGCCTCGAATGGGGCATTCAGCAGGTGGTCGATACTTCCGCCTGCTTTGCCAATAACACTTTTGCTGTTGATCA
The DNA here is from genome assembly GCF_000167355.1 of Desulfuromonas acetoxidans DSM 684. Classification (NCBI taxonomy): domain Bacteria; kingdom Pseudomonadati; phylum Thermodesulfobacteriota; class Desulfuromonadia; order Desulfuromonadales; family Desulfuromonadaceae; genus Desulfuromonas; species Desulfuromonas acetoxidans. The sequence goes on along the minus strand of NZ_AAEW02000004.1, from coordinate 195,963 downwards.
GGTCCCTGTGGCGGTGAGCTGCCAGGTCGTTGGTGGCTACACGGAAGGGGCGACCAGCTATCAGGTCTATCAGCTGACCTCAACGGCCACCTTTGCCAACCTAGCCAGCCCCGACTATGTGTCACGAACTTTGCAGGTGACGATTCATGATTAAGTGGAGCACTGAAAACAGGAAATTCACGGGATGTTTTCTTCACAATCTGTGGTGGCGGATTGTGATGGGTGTATTGCTCGTATCGCTATGCACTGTTCCCACTGTTTTCGCCGAAGACAATAATTTTTGCTATCAAGCAGACCGGCTTAACTTCGGACAGGTGGTATCTGAATCGCTGCATGAGACCGGCAATGGGTCCAATAACAATTTCCGCAGAGACCAGCGTGACTATTTCTGGTTCAATTCAGGAACGTTTCGGCAGACAACCTTAACCATTACGGCGGATAAGACGGTGCGTGTGACCGTCTGGAAATACTATTGCTACGATACCCAGGTGGCGCAACAGCAAGGAACAGACATTTCCATGTCAATCCCGATGGAAGAGGGTACCGACTATTACATTCTGGTTGAACCCAAAGCTAATGGCACGCTTGATTACCAAATCGCCTTGTCTCATTGCGACAATCTGTTGGTGGATGATGACGGCATTGATTGTCCGGATGCGTGCTATACAACGATCGGTGATGCCCTCGTTGCAGCGGCCAGTGGTGAGACAATTAATGTATGCAGCGGCACGTATCAGGAAAATCTGGTTATCGATACGGCAGGCATCACCATTCAATCTCAAAGTGGACAAGTCGATTCCGTCATCGTGACCAACAGCACCACAGCTCCTGTCGTCACAGTTAGGGGCGACGGTGTGTCCCTCAACAGCCTGACCTTGCAACAAACAGCCAACAATGCCGCTGTGTCTGTTAATTCAACCTCGTATGTCACTGGTTTTTCTCTTGAGGATATCAACATCGTCAGTCACGATGTTGGCATTGCAATCCCGACAGATTCTTCGACTATAAGGTTCAGTGGACTCACCATTGATTCGGTTGACAGCAGTATCTCGATCGATGCCGATATTTCCGGTGGCGTGGTTGTGACGGACAGTGCGCTGACCTCATCGAGCGCCCGAGGTTTGGAGGTGCTGAAGGATCTTTATGATGCGGGATTGACGCTGACGAATGTTGCCATTGAGGCGGATCAGGAAGCGCTTTATATGGCGTATAACGCACAGGGCATGACCCAGATGACGGGGTGTAACCTGCTCAGCCATTCCAATCATGCGTTAAGTGCCAACAATATCTCCTATACCGTGCTGACGCTTGATTCGTCCTGTATGACGACTCTAAATGCAGGTTCTTACGCCCTGTATCTCAATGTAAATCCTTATCACTGGGGGTGGACCGCCGCATCTCAGGTCACGAACAACTGTTTTTATGCGCTGGATACAAATCATATCGCCTATGCCTGGACCGATAGCCACGATTTTAGTGGCAACTATTGGGATGGATTCGTCGGCACCACGTATTCCGTTGGCAATGTCACGGATGCCTCTCCCCAATCCTCCTGTGGTTTGAGTTGCGGTGGTGGGAGCAGCAGCTTGTCCGCCTACCTCGACTATCCGTTTGATGAATGCGATCTGTCCATCGGCATCAGCGATGTCTCAGGCAATGGTCACGATGCGATCTCGGCTGGTGATGTGGTGGTGGATGAGGGCAGCGCGGTGCTGTGCCGCGGTATCACTTTTGATGGCAACGGTGACTACCTGACCGTAGAGGACGGGCTGGCCGTCCTTCAGGGGACTGCAACGCTGTCGTTCTGGATTCGTACCACGCAGGTGTCTGGCAGCAGCAATGATTACAGCTCTCCAGCGTTGACCGGTATTGAAGAAAATGGTGGCGAGGATGATGTGTTCTGGGGGGTACTCAACAGATACGGACGGATTGGTATCGGGGTCGGCAACGATGCCATCACATCATCCACCGCGATCAATGACGATGTCTATCATCTGGTCACCCTGACGCGTAATGCCGGTACCGGGCAGGTGCAGGTTTATATCGATGGAGACCTGGACGCCTCCGGTACGCTGCCGCAAGGAACTATTGGCCATAGTTTTTCCAGTTTGGGACGGGTAGAAAACACCAATTCTTCTCAGGATCTGCATTACCTGAATGCCGATATTGATGAGCTGCAGATCTTTTCTTCGGTCTTGTCCGCAAATGACATCAGGGGGATCTACGATAATTACGTCAGTGGTCTCAGCTGGGACGGCAGCGAGCGTAGCTGTTCCTCCTGCCAGGAGTTCTGTTTTTCCGACAACTTTGACCGCGACAGCCTCGGTGATAGCTGGACGATTATCAAACAGGACAACTTCACGCCTCAGGTCAGTAACGGCAAGCTGATTCTGACCAGCTCTCAAGGTTATATCTCCAGCGGCGTCACCTTGAAAGGCTCGTACCCGTCGCAAGATAACTATGTGGAGATCGAATTCGAGCACAATGCCTATGGCGGCAATGGCGCTGATGGTGTGGTGCTGGTGCTCTCCGATGCCTCGGTTGTGCCGGTTGCCGGTGCCTACGGTGGTTCACTGGGCTATGCCAATCGCACCGGAGAAGATGGCTTTTCCGGCGGCTGGTTGGGCTTTGGTCTGGATGAGTTCGGCAACTTTTCCAACCCGACGGAAGGGCGTAACGGCGGATCTGGACGGATCCGCGATGCCATTGCCGTACGTGGCCATGGCGATACCCAGAATGATTATCAATATATCACCGGAACCAGCTCATTGAATCCTGGCATTGATAACCCGTCCTCTTCGTCGCCGGCTCCAAGCTATCGTTATCGATTCAGTATTGATACCCGCAACGATCGCACCCTGCTTAAAGTGGAACGGGATACCGGCAGCGGTTATTCAACGGAAATTGATTGGACAGATGTGACCCAGACCTCACCGGCACCGGAAAATTTTCGAGTCAGTTTTACCGCATCGACCGGTGCATCAGACAATATCCACTCAATCGATGATTTTGCAATGAATGCTTTCTACTGCGGCACCATCGGCGAGGGGGAAATCGACCATTTCCTGTTTAAGCATGATGGCCAGGGTTTGACCTGTGCGGCGGAGATGGTGACGCTAATCGCCTGTGCCAACAGTGATTGCTCACAAGTTTATACCGGTGATATTCAGGTGCAACTGCCGGACCTTGGCTGGCAGGACGGAACGATTCAGACGCTGACCTTCGACGAGAGTGGCCAGGTCACGTTGAAACTGAAACATACCACCGCCGAAACCGTGTCGCTCGGTGTGATTGTCTCGACCCCGGACGCCTCCTCGGTAACGCAATGCACCGGCGGTAGCCCAGGCAGTTGTGACCTGACCTTCTACGACAGCGGGTTTCTGATTGATGTCGGTGATGGCCGCTCCTGTAGCGATCTTGCCGGGACCATCCAGGCGGTGCGTAGTGATGAGACTTCGGAGCAATGCGTCGGTATGGACAGCTTTGCAGAAACCAACCGCACTGTTGGTTTCTGGTTTGACTATCAACAACCGGACAACGGTAATGTGGTGCCGTGGCTTGAAGGGGAGGAGTTGGACCAGGACAGTCCCGGAACCGCGATCGATCTGGCGTTTGACGCCAATGCCCAGGCCGCTTTCAACCTGAGTTATCGTGATGCCGGAAGCCTGACCCTGTCGGCACGTTATGATGGTAGCGGTGATGAGGCTGGGCTGGTGATGACCGGCAGCACCAGCGCACCGTTTGTTGTTGCCCCTGACCACTTTGTTGTCACCAGCAGTCTGAACAACAGTACCACCACTGGGACACCGAAGATTGCGGCCGGAGATACCTTTGATGTGACCGTCCAGGCGGTGTGTGGTGACGGTACCGTCACGGAAAACTTTGCCTGGCCGACTAATCTGACGATAGATGATTCGAAACCGACATCGGCGGGAGTTTTATCCAACGGCAGCCTTTTGGCCACCGAGTTTGAGGATGGTGTGGCAGCGCCGAATGATCTCAGTTACAGCGAAGTTGGGAATATTACGTTGCAGGCACTGGCCGAAGACTATCTGGGTAGCGGTATGGAGATCAGTGGAACCAGCGAGATTATCGGCCGCTTCCATCCTCATCATTTTAGCGTGGCAGCCAACGCACCGACACTCAGCCCCGGCTGTACGACGTTCAGTTATCTTGGACAACCATTGGACTATGCGGATAAACCGCAGTTAACCATTTCAGCACGTAATAGCGCAGGTGGTGTGACCAGGAATTACACCGGCAGTTGGTGGCATCTTGGTGATATCGATGAGAGCTATGTTGATGCGAACGCTGCGACGGCCAGCGTGACCATCGATGATTCTCTGGCTGGGCATAGTCCGGCCACATCGGGTTCATCGACGACATCCCCCGGAGAGATTGTCGTCGACTTCACGGGGCCGCTGGCGTATCAGAAGCCGGTGGGCCTCAATGTTGCTCCGTTCAACGCGGACCTGTCGCTGCAGTTCGCTATCGATGACGGAGATGCCCTTTATGAGGATGGTAATCCCTACAGCCTTGACATCACCTTTGATCCTGCGGCAGCCAATGAAGTTCGTCATGGGCGACTGGTGTTGAGCAATACTCATGGCTCGGAACTGTTGCCGTTATCCATGCCGATAACCGTTGAGTATTTTGACGGAACCAACTTTGTCGTCAATGATGCGGATAATTGCACTACGCTGGTGTTGAGCCAGTTTGCCTTTGATCCTCCATCGCCAGCGGCTCTTGCCAATGTTGACAGCCTTACGGACGTTGCCAACGGCCGGGGCTCGCTTGACTGGACCAGCCCGGCCTATCCGGTTGGATTTGTCGATGTGAAGGTGGACTTATCCACCGGACCGTATTGGTTGCAATACGATTGGGATGGTGACGGCAGCGAAGATGATCCTCCTGCGGCTCGGGCAACCTTTGGTATCTACAAGGGCAGTGAACGGATCATCTATCTGCGCGAAACAACCTGGTTTTAGGAACGCATTGAGCGTAAATGGGTAAATTTTAGTCCAATGCCGTCAATCTATGCTACATTCGTTCATGTAGACGGTTTCGCTCATGAAGTTATGATCCGCTTAATGGAGGCTGTGATATGCAGGATATCTTTGTCGGCAGACAACCCATTTTTGATCGCAATATCAAGGTCTATGCCTATGAACTGTTATATCGACACGCGTATGTCAATTATGCGGAAATCCATGATCAGGATGCCGCCAGTAGCGATGTGATGGCCAACGCTCTGCTTGAGATCGGCCTGGAAGCCATTGTCGGCCCCCACAAAGCCTTTTGCAACTTTGCCCGTGGTTTTCTGCTGCAACGGGATGATCTCTCCTTTGTTGCCGATCGGCTGGTGATTGAAGTCCTGGAGCATGTTGAGCCGGAACCGAAGATTCTTGAAGCCATGGACTATTTCTCAGAGCAGGGGCATTTGATCGCCCTGGACGACTTTGTCTATCGTCCAGAGCTGCGTCCGTTGGTTGAGCGGGCCGATATTGTTAAGCTGGATGTCATGGAACTGAGCATGGATCAAGTGGCTGAGCAGCTGACCATGTTGCGCGAGATCAAAGCGTTGAAATTTGTTGCCGAAAAGGTGGAAACCAACGACATTTTCCAGCAGTGTCGCGAGCTGGGATTTGATTATTTTCAGGGCTATTTCTTCAGTAAGCCGAAGATTGTCTCGGGTAAGAAGCTGCCACCGGCGCGCATGGCCATGATCCGTCTGCTCAGTGAGCTGCAAAATCCCGATGTCAGCATCGGCGAAGTGGAAAAGATTATTGAAGCCGATGTTTACCTCAGTGTCAAATTGCTGCGCCAGATCAACTCAAGTTATTACAACCTGATCAATGAGGTAACATCGATTCGTCAGGCCATTGTCTGTATCGGCCTCAACCATATTCGTACCTGGGCTTGTGTGCTGATGCTTGGTGGCGTGAGTGATAAGCCGCAGGAGCTGCTGGGCATGGCATTGATCCGGGCAAAAATGTGTGAGTTGCTGGCTCCGGATTCTGATCATGGCCGTCAGCAGGTGTTCTTTACCGTTGGACTGTTTTCATTGCTCGATAGCATCCTTGATGCGCCGATGAGCCATATCCTCGATAGTTTGCCATTGTCGGATGAGATCAATGATGCTTTGCTCGATCATGGTGGTGAAGCAGGTGCGACTTTGCACGATGTGCAGTGTTACGAGCAGGCCAACTGGGCGGACCTTGAAGGCTCCAGTCATAGTAGCGATGACCTGGCCAATGCCTATTGGGAAGCCGTTCCCTGGGTGGAGAAGATCAAAGCCAGTTTGAACGATTAATTCAGGATAGAAAAAGCAACGCCCCATTATCTAAAAGAGACAATGGGGCGTTTTTATAGTTGGTGCGGACAAATTAGAGCGTATTTTAGCCTCGATAATAGGGGTAACCGCTCAGGTTATCACCGAACAATGTCAGAAATTGCTGGCGCTCTGTCACCGTCAGCCGTTGTTCGCGTACGGCCTGTTCGGCCTCTTTGCGCATTCGATCAAACAGCACCGACGGACTGTATTCCACATAGCTGAGAATCTCACCAATGGTGTCACCGGAGATCTCTTCAATGAGATCATAACCACCTTCCTCATTGATGCGCACGCTTGCAACATGGGTATCACCAAACAGGTTGTGCAGATCGCCCAATGTCTCCTGATACGCTCCCATCAAAAAGGCTCCGACATAGTAGTTTTCACCCGGGCTAAACGCATGCAGCGGCAATGTTTTGCGCAGTTCGCCGCCGACAATGAACTGGTCGAGCTTGCCGTCGCAGTCGCAGGTCAGATCCGAGAGGATTGCTTCACGTGTCGGCCGTTGGTCATGACGGTGCAACGGAGCGACGGGCAGTAGCTGGTCGATGGCCCAGGTGTCGGGAAGCGATTGAAAGACGCTGAAGTTGCCGTAATAGATGTCGGCAAGGGCATCCTGTAGTTCGCTGATTTGAGGTGACGACAGGCCGGATTGGCGGGCTGTGGCGACAACTTTCTGTGCCGTTGCCAAAAACAGATTCTCGCCCAAGGTGCGTTGGCGTAGAGAGAGTTGCCCGTCACGAAACTGCTGACGCATACGGTCACGCAGGATAACCGCCTGGTGGTAATCATGGCCGTTGAGGGTGGTGAAAAAGCGGTGTTGCTCCTGCAGGATTTCAGCTTCGTTCGCAGGAAACGGTTGCGGCAACGGGTCTGCTTCAAAATGCATCACATCAAGGATGTTGAACAGCAGCATCGACGAATAAGCCACGGTAGCGCGACCCGATTCGGTGACGATGTGGGGGTGAGCAATGCCGGTGTTGTCGAGCGTTGCCGCAATGGTGGTGACAATGGCCTGGCAGTAGTCCTCCAGGCTGTAGTTGCGCGAGTGGCCGTCGCCGCTGCAGCGGCCACTGTAGTCCACGGCAAGGCCGCCGCCGAGGTCGAGGTAACCCATAGGCGCGCCTTCGCGGCACAGATTGATGTAGTAGCGACACGCCTCTTCAACACCGCGGCCGATGTCCTCCAGACAGGGGATCTGTGAGCCGAGGTGGCAGTGGAGCATCTCCAGGCAGTCGATCATCTCGGCAGCCTGAAGGGTTTCGACCATGGCCAGTAGCTGGGTGCTGCTTAAACCAAAACTGCTGCGGTCGCCACTGGTTTCTGTCCACATACCACTGACCTGGGTGGAGATTTTAATCCGCGCCCCGATATGCGGGCGCACGTTGAGCTGATGGCTGCGTTCAATGAGCAGTTCCAGCTCCGCCGGGGACTCAATAACAAAGAAACACGGATGACCGAGTTTGTGCGCCCACAGGCCGAGATCGATAAACTCCCGATCTTTGTAGCCGTTGAGCACCAGCAGGCCGCCCGGTGTCAGGTTGGCCAGGGCCAGCACCAGTTCCGCCTTGCTGCCCGCTTCAAGACCGTGCTGATAGGGCGCGCCGAAGCGGCAGATCTCTTCGATGATCTGGCACTGCTGATTGACCTTGACCGGAAACACACCGCGGTAACGGCCCTGATAACCGGCGGCGGCAATGGCGCCGCGAAAAGTCTCGTTGAGATAGACAATGCGTGACTGCAGCAGGTTTTCGATGCGCAGCACAATCGGCATGTCGTAGCCGCGCTGTTCCAGGCCGGCGACGATCTCCATCAGCGAGACCTGAACCGGACCCTTAGTCCCGTCGATCTCCACCGTCATCTCTCCGGCGCTGTTGACGCCGAAGAAACCGCGTCCCCAGTCGGGTATGCCGTACAGTTGCGCCGAATCGTCAATGGTCCAGTTGCTCAGGTCCTGCGTCATCTCACCAGACTCCCGTCAGTGGTTATTGGTATGTATTGGAGCCCATGGATGGGCGACCAAAATCGTCGGGTTCGTTTACAAATCGGCGATTTTGTACGCTTTTGAAAATGACATTTTTCAAAAGCTTGTTGGCAAAAAGCACGGATGGCTTTTTGCAAGAACCTCATCAAGCAATGTTTTCGCGGGCAAACGTCGGCAGCATGAACGCGCCGAGGTGCAGTTGCTCGTTGTAGTAGCGGGTATGAAAGCCGCGGTTGGCAGCGCGCTGCTGGTCGAAATCATTGACCGGATGATATTTCTTGCTGGCAAAGGCGAAACTCCACAGACCGCTGGGGTAGGTGGGGATGAACGCCTGATACATCTCGACAATCGGGAACACGTTGCGCAGGTTGCCGTACATGGCCTTCTGGATGTCGGCATGGTAAAACGGCGATTCGCTCTGGGCGACCATGATGCCGTCCTCTTTCAGAGCACCGTGAACCAGACGGTAAAAATCCTCTTCGAACAGGCCGACGGCCGGACCGATGGGATCGGTGGAGTCGACAAGGATGACGTCGAATTCGTTCTGGTGGTCACGAATATAGGCCAGGCCGTCATCGACATGCAGTTTGACGCGTGAGTTGCTGCCGTCGATTTCACAGGCCATGGAGGGCAGCAGTTCGATGGACTTCTCAATCACCAGACCGTCAATTTCGCACAGGGTCGCTTGCTCAACACCGGGGTGCTTCATGATCTCGCGGATGCTGCCGCCGTCACCGCCGCCGATTACCAGTACGTTTTTCGGGGCGGGGTGGGTGAACAGCGCCGGGTGGGCAATCATGTCGTGGTAAACGAACTCATCACGCTCGGTAACCATGACCAGACCATCAAGCAGCATCATTTTGCCGTATTCAAGTGTCTGGACAATGTCCAGTTGCTGAAATTCACTCTTGCCGGAGAACAATGTCTCCGTCACTTTCATGGTAATCCCGACATTTTCCGAGTGTTTCTCGGTGTACCACATCTCCATAATGGCTTCCTGTTCCTTAAATAGAGGGTGTCAAAACGACGCAGGCCAGGGCACAGGAAGGCTGAGAGACTTTCACCTGTACCGCCAACGATTGAATTTCTTTTACAGTATCGCCACGCTGCTCCACGGCGCTCTGCGCCTGACTGCGTGCCATAGCTTCTATATCTTCTTTATGGCCGGTGGACGCAACGGGAATCACCGGTGCACCATGGTGCGGATTTTCCGGGTAGGCAACAGCGATGGCCGCACTGATCACTTCCCCGACAGTGGCAGATTCGATCCGGGCCATGAACAGGCGTTGTTCTGCCTTTGTTGTGCACTTTTCCGGTGTCTGCAGCGCGCTGCCGGGCGGAAGAAACCCTCTGGCTTCCAGAAGAATGCGATCGGCTAATCCGGCTTCGGCCAATGCCAGATAATGGGCCGAAACAGGCGATTCGCCTTGCCCGCAGGCACAGGTGAAGTAATGTTGTGGCACAGTGTTATTTGCCATCGGTTCTCCTTTTTTACCGCAAAATGCCGTCAGGTAAAATCTACACTGTCTTCATGTCAACTTATGCCGTAAAATAGCGCAAATCACAACCTTTTATCTACTTAGGACACCTCTATGAGGTGCTTGCCACGCTTTGGTTTGTTTGGCATTTTTTCAGGCCGTCAACAACAATGAAATGGGTAAGCTCTGTCATAGGAGTAAACCGGTTTTTGGTTATAGCAACGGAAAGGATGACTCGATGGGTTTGATAGCACTGGGGTTTATTGGTGGTGGAAATATGGCTGAAGCGTTGATCAAGGGATTGATTGCATCTGGTATGGACAGCAAAGCGATTCTTGTTGCCGAGCTGATGCCGGAACGCCGCCAGTTTCTTGAACAGACGTATGGCATTGAAACCACAGCTGACAGCAGTCAGGTTGTGGCTGAGAAAAAAGTCATTCTGCTGGCAGTCAAACCACAGGCTCTGGATGCTGCTCTGATGCCGCTCAGTGAGGCATTCAGCGATGATCATTGCATGATCTCAATTCTGGCTGGGGTTAAAACGTCACGCATTGAGGCGATTCTGGGTGGTTCACCACGGATTGTTCGGGTTATGCCCAATACTCCGGCGCTGATCGGTACCGGTGCGGCGGCGCTTAGTGGTGGCCGTTATGTTCAGAATGATGATGTTGAACTGGCTCGGCAGTTGTTTGCCTCGGTCGGTGTTGTTGAGGTGGTGGCTGAAAAACTCCTTGATGCTGTTACCGGGTTGTCCGGTTCCGGGCCGGCCTATGTGTACACCATTATCGAAGCGTTGGCTGATGGCGGTGTCTTGGAAGGTCTGCCACGCGATGTGGCTTTGAATCTGGCCGCCAAGACCGTTGCCGGGGCTGCGCAAATGGTGCTGGATACCGGCGAACATCCGGCGGTACTGCGTGATCGGGTGTGCAGTCCGGGCGGGACAACCATTGCTGCTGTGGATACGCTGGAGAAGGGGAAATTGCGCGCTACATTGATGGGTGCTGTTACGCGGGCCAGCCAGCGGTCGCGGGAGTTAGCGGATTAGGTTTATTCGCAATTTGGGCTCAATACCCCGCAGTTCACTGCGTGATTGAGCAAAGATTGCAGGCTGTTGATACCCCGCTGCTTGCGGCGGGGTAGTTCATTGGTTAAGCCGTCCTCTATTTCTTCCGTGGCACCGAATAAACGGGTGGGCAGTGCCCACCCTTCTTCAGAGTGATATTTAGCAGCCAAGCTCTCCCGTTCAGCAGCACCGAACGCAATGAACGTCAGCGCGATGGTCGTCGGCAACCTGTTTGAGCGCTAGCGAATTTTGCCGACATCGCGATGTAAGAGAATGGAGAGAGGGAACCCGCAGGGTGCAATGACGGGAGTCGATTTTACGCCTCTTTTGTCGACGCAAAAGGGGCCCGACGTGCGGGCGCGGAAGCCCGCGTCATGTGCGTACCACCATTGTGAACGGATGAAGTTCGCCAGCGCGATTTGTTCCGAATTGCGAACCACTGAAGATCAAGATCAAAGTCAAGGTCGCCGGGTCTCGTCCCGGCAGCCGACATCCTTTTGACTGGCCGCTCAAAAGTATGCAAAAACCAGCTTGAACACCTCCTGAACCTGGATTCACCTACACTGTGTCTGTTTCCGTTATGCTTAACGGATTCGGCCCGCCGCCCTTTAGGTCGACGAATCGTGCAACTCATCATCTCTGGCGTAAAACGTTGATAACAGTTTAACGCAACGCTCTATCTCTTCCGTGGCACCGAATAAACGGGTGGGCAGTGCCCACCCTACAGAAGTGTGTTATTTAGCAGCCAAGCTCTCCCGTTCAGCAGCACCGAACGCAATGAACGTCAGCGCGATGGTTGTCGGCAACTTGTTTGAGCGTTAGCGAGTTTTGCCGACATCGCGGTGTAAGAGAATGGAGAGAGGGAACCCGTAGGGTGCAATGGTCGGGAGTCGATTTTGCGCCCCTTTTGTCGACGCAAAATGTGGCCCGAGGTGTGGGCGCGGAAGCCCACGTCACGTGCGTGCCAGAATTGCGAACCACTGAAGATCAAAATCAAGGTCAAGGTCGCCGGGTTTCGTCCCGGCAGTCCGTGTCAGGTGGGTAGCAAATTATATGAAAGGAGGTTCGCTAACGCAATTCGTAGGGTTATTTAGACCACTGGAAATAGAGGATATGTGAAGACTCAACCACTTTTGTCAGACTTCTTCCTCTTCATTTTGCGGAGCCTCTTCCTCTTCCGGCTCTTCAATGACCATGTCATCGGCATGAACCGTGAGAGGACTGTATTCGCCGAAGTAGAGGCGACTGTTGAGGGTGTCGGCGACAATGGACAACGGGCCGTATTGTTCAAAACGGACCTCTTCGGTGACAGTATCCAATGAGATTACCACTTTTTCCCGCACGCGCCGCTGTACATTGATTTTGGCATTACCGTCATGGTCTTCAAAGACGAAACCGTTGAGTTCCTGTTTCACCTCCACCTGCATTTTTTTTACCAGTTCAAGGCGTTCAAGAAGGATGGCCAGGCGTTTCTTGGTGGCGGAATCATCGCTTTTATCTTTAGCCGCCTTTTTTTTCAGCGGGCCAAGGCAGTGGTTGATGAATTCGTTTTGGATGGTGAGACTCTTCTGCTTGGCTTTGAGCATTTGCAGACGGTCGGTTTCAGGGAAGTAAACCCCTGAGGTTAGGCGGGTGGTGACACCGGCTGTCGCGCCGATATCCTTGGCCTCAACGCCATTGAGTGCAAGACATTCACCACCACTGATCACGCCGTTTTTGATGAGAATGGCTCCGGCTGATTTGATCACGCAGTTGCGGATCTCGTTGGCGATCACCACATCGCCCATGCATTCCACTGTGACGCCGTTGAGGTAGTTAGCTTTCAGGGTGCCACCACAGCGGATTAACCCTTCATCGCGTCCCGACATACTACCGATGGTGACATCGCCATCAGTAATCAGATAGGAGTTGCCGACCGCGCCGCCAATTTCAATCCCTTTGATGGAACGAATATCGAAACTGTCGAGCACATCGCCACGCACGCGGGTATAGCCGGGGAAGTTGATGTTACCCACTTCCAGATCGACATCACCGTGGATGATGTAATCTTCTGAGACCGATAAGGTATTTTCAGAGTAATCAACGCGACCACACAATTCGGCGATAAACCGTTGACCGCCATCTTCGACGCGCACGCCGCCACCGAGTCTGACGTCGAGCTCTTTGCCCTGTTCCGGGGCGAGGACTTTTCCGGTGACTGTCGAAGAGCCTTTGCCGTATTCCGCCGGGTGAAGAATGGCGATCTCCTGGTCAGGTTCGACGCTGGTAAACAGATTGAGGGTGTAGAGGTCGAGTTTGCCCTCTTCATCTTCTTCGAGTTGAATGTTTTGGTCTGCGCCGGTTCGGATCAGCACTTCCAGCCAGGCATCCGCACCGGGCTCTGGAAGCTCTGTAGACGCGATGGTCACGTGGCGTTGCTCTTTGCCTTTTGAGGCAAAGTTGCACACCGCTTCGACCGCAGGCAGGTCGACACCGTCTTCAATGCCGGCCTGGGAAAGCGCACTGAGCAGCTGTTGGGGGGGGATTTCAACGTCCTTATCGGCGACAGGGATCAGACTGACCATGGCCGACATTTCATCATCGGCAACAATAATCTGCAGACTGAACTCCTCGGTATGTTCTTCGTGAACAACATTGCCGGGAGCTTCGCCAAACGGGCTGGTTTCATTTTCGGTGGTTTCAGACATCCTGTCTCATCCGCAGCTGGGCAATAACCTATGCTTATCTACCCTTGTCGGTCTGCGTTCGCCGAGAGTTTAGTAATAATGTTAAGAATTTGGAAGAATTGTTGGTTTTTCCAACATTTCGCTGAAGGCGTTGTCATGAACCGGCCGACTGAAATAGTAGCCTTGGGCTTGGGGGCAGCCGAGCTGCAGCAGTAGTTGACGTTGTTCGTTGTTTTCAACACCTTCGGCGATAATAGATAAACCGAGAGTGCGTCCCAGGGTGATAATGGTGCGGGCGATGCCATTGTTATCAAGCGACATGCTGTTGACAAAAGAACGGTCGATTTTTAATTTATCAATGGGAAAGCGGTTTAAATGGCTTAACGACGAGTAACCGGTACCAAAGTCGTCGATGGCCAGAGTGATTCCCAGTTTGGTCAGACGATTCATCAGGTCGATGGCGACATCAACATCCTCCATTAGCAGGCTTTCCGTCAGTTCCATCTCCAGATGCCTAGCCGCTAATCCGGTTTTGTTAAGAATTTGCTCGATATCGTCAACCAGATTCTCATTGCGGAACTGGCGCGCCGACAGATTGACGGCGATTTTTAATTCCGGATGATTTTTCTGCCATGCCACGGTTTGTTGACAAGCCTGCTCCAATGCCCAGGCACCAATCTCTTCAATGACACCGGTTTCTTCAGCCAGAGGAATGAAGTCGTTGGGGGAGATTAGTCCGTGTTCGGGGTGCATCCAACGCAACAAGGCCTCGCTGCCGATAATCCGGCCACTGTCCATCTCAACCTGAGGTTGGTAGTAGACCACCATCTCCTGGCGTTGCAGGGCTTTGCGCAGATTGTTTTCCAGTTGCAGGCGGCGACCGGCATGGGCGTTCATATCCGGAGTATAAAACTGAAAATTGTTGCGTCCTTTTTCTTTGGCCCGATACATGGCGGTATCGGCAAAGCGGATCAGTTGGTCAACTTCAATGCTGTCTTCCGGGGCGACACTGATGCCGACACTGGTGGTCAGGCACATCTCTTCACCGTCGATAAGTACCGGCTGACTGACGAGATCAGAAAGCTTTTGAGCCAGAGAGACCACATCCGACAGCTCGCGGATATCTTCGAGCAGCACCAGAAACTCATCGCCGCCGAAACGGGCTACGGTATCGGTATCGCGCAACGTTTCCTGCATCCGTTGCGCCAGAGTTGTAAGGATACGGTCGCCGACGGCATGGCCCAATGTGTCGTTGATGTTTTTAAATCGATCCAGATCCAGCAGCAGCAAAACGGCCTGTGTTTTATGACGGCGGGCTTTTGCAATGGCCAGTTTGAGGCGGTCACTGATCAGCAGCCGGTTGGGCAGCCCGGTTAAAGGATCGTGATAAGCCTGATGAACCAGTTGGTCTTCTGCAGCCTTGCGTTCGGAGATATCGCGAATGATCGCTTGAACCAGATGGCCGCGGTCAAGATCAATCCACCGGGCATTGATCTCAACGGGAAACGTGCTGCCGTCCTGACGAAATTGCATGGTCTCAAAGCGAACGCCCTGCTCGACTTTAAGCTGCTCCCAGAACAGATCACACTCCTGTTGGCTCAAATCACACAGATCTTTAAGTTTAAAGGTTTTTAGTTCATCTTCCGGATAACCATAGGTATCAAGAGCCCGTTCATTGGCATCAATAATCTGTCCCTGTGCATCAACCAGTAGAACGAGATCGTTGGCAAAGCGGGTTAGGTTGTCAAAGCGCTGGCTGAGCATCTGGTGTTGAAGTTGTTGTTGGTAGTAGCTGGCCTGGTAGAGAGCCTGTTGGCGGCGCCACCATAACATCATCATGATACTCGCTGCTGCGAGGAACATAATTGCAGTGACAGCTTCAATGGTGGCAATGCGAAACAAGGGTGCCATCACCTCTTTTTTGTCGATTTTTGCCACCAGATACCAGGGGCTGTTCTCCACTTTTTTAATCGAGGCCAGAACCGGGACCCGACGGTAGTCATAACCGAGGAATACGCCTTCCTTTTCTTCAGTAATCCGGCTGCCTGGGGTTTCATAACCTTCGGGTGGCTTAACGGACACCAGCATCTCATGGCTAACCGCATGGCGGGTCGGGGTCAGGCGGAGCACCTTGTTATCAACTTTTCGCACCAGAACCGATTCGGCGCTGGGGCTGGGGACCGGCCACGATGACATCAGTGGGACGAGAAAGTGCTCGGGATTGATAATAAAGATCAAGGCTCCGAGAATTTCTTGGGCGGGATCACCGTGGCGATACAGTGGGGCAATCAGATTCATGTGAACATGGGTGGTGCGCACGTCAGCATGGCTGTGCCCATGATGATGAATTGTCGCGTTGCTGTGAACGTGGAACAGCTTGCTGAACATCACCTCATGACGATCAAGAGCTGTGACCAGCGGTTCAGGATCAATATGAGCTTTCAGGTTGATGTTGTCACCGACGCTGAGAATCGGAAGCCCTGAAGCATCTGTGAGGACGATAGCGTGGTCTTCACTGTCACTGAGTGCCGGGGTGAGAGACTGGATAATGTGGTTGGCCCGATCCGGTGTGCGCTGGTCGATAAATAATGCAATGCTGTCGAGCAGGTCACGGTTGGCGGTGAGCAGTTGGGCATGGATGATCCGTTCATGGCGCCAATGTCCCACCTGACGGGCTTTGAGGTTGGTCAACATGGTCAGGTTGACTTGGGCCGCTTCCGAGATGGTTTTCTTTTGGTAATCGTAGAAAATTGCGGCAGAAAGACAGACCAGCATTGTCAGGCAAAAGAACACCAGCAGCAGAATGAGTTTTCCATTGCTTTGTTGGTGATGCGCCGTATCGTGATGGTCTGCTGGTGAGGCCATGAGCAGCTTTCATAAAATAGGTTTGTGCAAAAAGCCGTTCAGGCTTCGCTGCCAAGCTGTCGATCCATTCTTGTTGCCCATCTCTGGACTCTATAGGTCTTTTGTAAGAGACTCATAAATTAAAAAATAATATTTATCGACAGGTAGGATAATCCTACCTAGAAAAGGGCGATAATTCAAGTGATCACGATAAGTTTCAGACACGACGCAGGCGCAGAAACCAGGCTTCAGCCAATTCGCTGCTGATCAGCAGGAAAATGGCCAGCAGAATACCGGGGATCTGCAGGGGGATGAACAGGCTGACCAGCCAGCAAATGAGCAAATAGGCAAATTTGATCAGAGTGGCCTGACCGAGGATGACGGTGTGGTGGGTGGCGGTAAAGTAGGCACGCAGCAGGTTGGTGCCACCATAGGCCAGAGGGAAGATGGCGCACAGGCTCAACGGCAGGATAATGTACTGGCGCAGTGGTTCAGCAAGGCCGAAAATATTGTCAAAAATGAGCTGATTAGCCGGGCCGGCAATGCCGAGAGTCAACAGGCCCATGCCGAGACTGGTCCACCAGAAGAACCGCAATAAAACGGCATAGTCCTGCGGTTTTTCGATCAGGGTCAAATAGACCTGTTGCAGGTTGCGCATGGGACCGGCGAGCATGAACAGCAGGGCGCGTATGACACCGAACGATGCCAGAGCCAGGTTGGCATCGGGCAGACGGCTGATAATGGCATTGATGACCACTGGAATAGTTTGTTGCAACCCGGAAGAAAATGCTACCGGCAGGGCAAAACGGAGAATTTCACCGGTTGATTTTTCATTGCGATTGTCGAACGGGACATGGCACCGCCAAGCAAACAGCCCCATCATAGTGGTTTCGACGACAATGCACATCAGTAGGCCGAATGCGCCCAGTTCCGGACCGTTAAACCATTGTTGGCCGATGTACAGCCAGAAGAGTAGGGCGCCGATGCGGATGCCGGTGGCGAGAGACACCAGGTTCGTGTGGCGGGCGCGGATCACCATGCCCTGAAAAAAGCCACGAAAACCGGTGAAAAAGGGGAGCAGTGCCATCAGTGCCAAAACCCGCTTGGCGCCATCGGCAACGGACGGTGAAACGCCGAGGATGGTTTGCAGCAGGATGTCACCCAAAAACGTATGGGCGATGAGGTTGAGCATGGTCGACACATAGATGGCAATAAGAATCACGCACAGCATCATACTGCGAAAGGAGCTCTTTCCGCGCACGATGGCGATGGTGATGGTGTGGTTTTGGTACGATGGTGAAGCAAACAGCAAATGGACTACCATGGCCACGGAAAAGGAAGCCAGGGCGATGACATAATCATCAACTCGTGCCAGAGCTGCGTTGATGATGGAGTGGGAAACACTCATCAACTGAACATTGAGCACCAGTGGAAAGAAAAACCAGCTGATCTCCTTCATGGTCAGGATCGGGCGTTGTGAATCGGTTGTCATCATAGGAACAGCGTCAGCAGATCGTGTGGCTGCTGGACACTCCAGGTGTAGGGCGCTTCAGCGGCGATGCCGAAACCATATTGACAGAAGCAGCTTGCCACTCCGGCAGCTTGGGCGCAATAGAGGTCGGTGTGATGGTCGCCGATCATCACGGCTCTGGAGGGGGAGACATCCAGAGTTGCCATGGCATGGGCCAGTGGCAACGGATGGGGCTTTTTTTCAGCGAGGCTGTCGCCGCCGAGTACCAGGGCAAATGGCTCCAGCAGGCCCAAACCGCGCAGCAGATCCACGGCCAGCGTGTAGGGTTTGTTGGAGACGACGGCCAGCACTTTATCCTGGTGACGAGCGAGAAATTCTTCAATGCCTGGATAGATGCAGCTGTGATCGAGCAGATGTTCGGCGTAGAGTTGTAAAAATGTGGCGCGATGTTCGTGCTGGTACATGCCCTCGGGCAGGGCACGCTGCACCAGACGGGTGGCGCCGTCACCGACATAACTCAGGGCGAGCTGTTCAGCGATTGGTTCTAGATCCAGATGGACGCGTAACCGATTGACCGCCGCCGCCAGATCGCGCGCTGAATCAACCAGAGTGCCGTCCAGGTCGAAGAAAAATCCGTCGATCTCCTTCATCACTGCAACAGACCGTGCAACCAGGCCCACAGACCGGCTTCGTCGATTTTGTAGTAGAGGACAATGGCCACGGCCAGGGGTGATACAAAGCGGATCAGCACGTGCCACACCGGATACACCCAACCGGCGCCACCAGCCATCAGTTCCTCTTTTTCCTCATCACCACCCCAGAACCAGCCGACGTAGATGGCGATCAGAAGGCCGGCAATCGGCAGCAGGTAATTAGAGGCGATCAGGTCGGCGGAATCAAAAAACGAGCGGTTTCCGATAAAGGTCCAGTCAGCCATGACATTATACGACAGGGCTGTGGGGATGCCGACGGTGAATGCAAGGGCGGCAATGGTGCAGGTGGCGGTTTTACGGCCCCAGCCGCGCTCGTCAATCAGGTAGGCGACCTGGGCTTCGAGCAATGAGATGTTGCTGGTCAAAGCGGCAAAAGATAACAGAAGAAAGAAAAACACCGCGAGGATCGCGCCGCCGGGGATTTGTGAAAACACCACCGGAATGGTTTTGAAGATCAGACCCGGTCCGGCCGCCGGGGCCATGCCCACGGCAAAGACGATGGGAAAGATGGCTAGCCCGGCCATCAGGGCAATCACTGTATCGAGAATCACCACACGCAGTCCAGCAGCAAACAGGTCCTCCTCCCGTTTCAGGTAGGAGCCGTAGGTGATCATGGCCGCCATACCCAGTGACAAAGTGAAGAATGAATGGCCGAGGGCTTCGAGCACTGAGCCGGGGGTAAGCTTGTTGAAGTCCGGGCTGAACATGAATTCGAGACCCTGACGGGCACCGGGACTGATCATACCGTTGACGAACAGCAGGGTTAGCAGCAGGAACAGGATCGGCATGAGTATCTTGCTCCAGCGCTCAATCCCTTTCTGGACGCCGCTGATGACGATGGCCAGACACAGCGCCATGAACACAAAATGCCACACCATCTGGCGACTGCCGTCGGCGATCAGGGTGCCGAACATCCCTTCAACCACGGCTGGGTCTGTTCCGGCAAAGCGACCCATCAGGGCACGGTAAACGTAGTCGAGGGTCCAACCGGCCACCACCGAGTAGTAGGAGCTGATGATAAATGCGGCACTGACACTGATCCAGCCCGGTGTCTGCCACCAGGAGCGCTTGTGCTCCAGGGCGATAAACGCGCCGATGGCGTCTTTTTTGGTGTGACGTCCCACCATTAGCTCGGCCAACATGATCGGCAATCCCACCAGCACGATGCACACCAGATAGACCAGGACAAATGCGCCACCGCCATTTTGTCCGGCGATGTAGGGAAATTTCCAGATGTTGCCGAGACCGACCGCGCTGCCGGCGGCGGCGAGGACAAAACCGATGCGGGTGCCCCATTGGGGACGCTGGGCCGGTGTTGAAGCCATGTTCCTACTCCCTCGCGCCAAAGATGGCGGTGCCGACCCGGATTAGAGTGGCGCCTTCTTCAATGGCAATTTCAAAGTCGTGACTCATGCCCATGGACAGCGTGGCCATGCTGACATTCGGCAGGTTGAGTGTGTCAATCTTTTCAGCCAACTCCCGCAGCAAGCGGAACCAGGGGCGTACCTGTTCCAGGTTGTCGGCATACGGCGGCAGAGCCATCAGTCCTTCCACATGCAGATGGGGCAGCTCAGACAGTTGCCGCACCAGTTCCTCGGCCTTATCGACAGGGACGCCGGCTTTGCTCGCTTCATCGCCGACATTGACCTGAACCAGAATGCGGGCGACATCATCGGCTTTGCCCCATTGTTTGTTGATCTCTTTGGCCAGTGACAAACGGTCTACCGAATGGATCAATTCGGTTTTTCCGGCCAGATACTTCACTTTGTTGCTCTGTAGCGCACCAATGAAATGCCAGCGCACCGGGCCAGTGACCACCTGGTGTTTGTCGATAAATTCCTGAACATAGCTTTCGCCAAACAGCGTCTGCCCGGCGCTCAGAGCCGCTTCAATCAGTTCGACTGGTTTTTTCTTCGATACGGCAATCAGCTGAATATCCTGTGGATCACGGCCGCAGCGGAGGCAGGCTGCCGTGATGCGCTGCTGAATCGTTTCAAGATTATGGGCAATTTCAACAGACATGGATCTTCCCGTCAGGCTGAGGTGTCGTCGGCAAACAGCGCCACGGCACCAAGTTGAATCAGATCGCTGATAATTTGAGACAGGGGCAAACCGACGACACTGGTATAACTGCCGTGGATAGCAGTGACCATAAAGGCACCCAGCCCCTGAATGGCATAGGAACCGGCTTTGTCTGCCGGTTCACCACTGGCAATGTACCCCTCAATCTCCCGGCCTGTCAATGGCCGGAACCAGACCTCGGTGATCTCGCAGCGTACAATGTCTTCCTCGGTTTCACGGTCGTGAATGGTATACGCCGACATCACCTGGTGGCTGCGTCCCGACAGCATCTGTAACATGCGCCGGGCGTCGTCATGGTCGGTGGGTTTACCGAGGATCTGTTGATCACAGACGACAATGGTATCACTGCCGATAAACCAGCGGCCGTCAATGTCGCTGCGGTTGGCGACGTCGAGGGCTTTGTCGCGGCTGAGGCGGCGGACAAACTCTTCGGCGGATTCGCCTTCAAGACGGTCCTCGTCAATCTGGCTCGGCACCACCTGAAAATCGATGCCAAGACCGGCGAGCAGTTCCCGGCGGCGTGGTGAAGCAGAGGCCAATACGATATTGGACGTGTCAGGCGTCATGGAACACTCCTTTGAGCTGTTGAAGCCACTGTTCCCAGGCCTCCAGAGCGCGGTCGGCCATAGCCAGACGACGCAGAGCCCGTTTCATCTTGCGTCCCTCTAATGGCGGGAACAACCCGTAGTTAACGTTCTGTGGTTGAAAATGGTCCGGATCGCTGTCGCGCAAGTGTCCCAGCAGCGCGCCGCAGGCTGTTACTGCTGCTGGTAGCGGCAGAGTTTTGCCAAGCAGGTCGCTGGCGGCAATCAGTCCAGCGAGATAGCCGCAGGCTGCGGATTCGACATAGCCTTCAACGCCGGTGATTTGTCCGGCAAAATAGAGGCGGGGATCGCTGGTCAGTTGCAGGCGACCGTTGAGGCAACGTGGCGCATTGATAAAGGTATTACGGTGGACACTGCCGAGGCGTTCGAATTCGGCCTTTTCCAGGCCCGGAATGGTCCGGAAGATACGTCGCTGCTCTGGGTAAGTGAGTTTAGTCTGGAAACCGACGATGTTGTAACTGGTGGCATGGCGGTTGTCTTGGCGCAGCTGGATCACCGCATAGGGCTCCTTGCCGGTGCGCGGATCGGGCAGGCCCACCGGCTTCATCGGTCCGAAGGCCAAGGTCTGTTCGCCGCGCTCGGCCATCTCCTCGATGGGCATGCAGCCTTCGAAGTGGATCATCTTTTCGAAGTTGTGGGCCGGAACCTTGTCGGCCGCAATCAGTTCGGCGACAAACGCCTGATACTGTTCCTTGTTCATCGGGCAGTTCACGTAGTCGGCATCGCCCTTGTCGTAGCGTGACGCACGCCAGGCCACGGAAAAATCAATGGAATCCGCAGTGATAATGGGGGCGATGGCATCGTAGAAATAAAGGCTCTCTTCGCCGGTGATTTGGGCAATTTGTGTGGCAAGGGTGGGTGACGTCAGCGGCCCGCTGGCAATGATAACCGGACCCTGCTCAGGGAGCGTGGTCACCTCTTCGCGCATAAGAGTGATGTGCGAGTGGGCGGCGATTTTGTTACCAACCCAGTCGCTGAAGGCTTCACGATCCACGGCCAGCGCACCACCGGCCGGGACAGCAGTGGCGTCAGCCGCTTGCATGAACAGGCAGTTGGCGCGGCGCAGTTCCTCTTTCAAGCAGCCGACGGCATTGTTCATACCGGTGCCGCGCAGGCTGTTGGAGCAGACCAGCTCGGCCAGCCCTTCACTGTGGTGTGCTGGGGAGAACTGGATGGGTTTCATCTCAAGCAGACACACGTCGATGCCGAGTTCTGCAGCTTGCCAGGCGGCTTCGCAGCCAGCCAGACCGCCGCCGATGATGGTAAGTTGTGGAGTTTGGACGGATTTGGTCATGAGAGGCATGATGGGTTGTCCTTTATTGCCGCAGGCTGACAAAAAAACGTGTGCCGCATCAGGTCTTGGCGACGGTCAGCGGCACACGTTGAATCGTTTGAACAGGGATGCGGAAAAGAATTAAGTGTCTTTTTTAGTCGTCTTTTTCGCCGGAGCCTTCTTTTTGGCGGTTGTCGTGGTTTTTTTAGCGGTCGTTTTTTTGGCCGGTGCCTTTTTAGCGGGCGCCTTTTTGGCGGTTGTTTTCTTTTTTGCCGCCGCTTTGGTTGGTTTTTTCTCTGGCGGGATGACCGTCACTTCCCAGTCACAATTTTCCTGCGGGCATTTGTGTACCGTGCCGTAACGTTTGGTGGTTTTCTCCACGGTTAGCTCAAAGCCGCATTTGGGACAGGGCTTTTCCATGGGCTGATCCCACAAGGCATATTTGCATTTTGGATAACGGTTGCAGGAGTAGAAGATTTTGCCGTAGCGGCTCTTCTTCTCCATCAGCTCACCCTCTTTGCATTGCGGGCAAGTGATGCCCAGTGCCTTGGGTTTGACCAGCGGCTGAATGTTCTTGCAGTCAGGGTAGGCGCTGCAGGCGAGGAATTTGCCGTAACGGCCCATTTTGATCAGCATCGGCGCACCGCATTTATCGCATTTCTCCTCGGAAACTTCCGGTTCCTCCTGATCGCCACCTTCCAGAGGTTCGGTATGGCGGCAGTCCGGGAAGCCGCTACAGGCGAGAAATTTGCCGGAGCGTCCCAGTTTGATCACCAGTTCTTTGCCGCACTCCGGGCAGATCTTATCGGTCTTCTCGGTGGTTAGGTCGGCTTTGGAAATTTCCTGCTCTTTTTGTTTGAGCAAGGTAACAAACGGTTCCCAGTACTCTTTCAGCAGTGGTTTCCACTGCTTTTCACCACGGGATACCGCATCGAGTTCTTCCTCGAAATTAGCGGTAAAATCGTAATCAACGTATTTGGTGAAATGGTTGGACAGCAGATCATTGACCACCATGCCGACATCTTCCGCGTGGAAGGCGCGTTTTTCCAGGCGGACGTATTTGCGTGTGACCAAGGTGTTCATGATCGACGCGTAGGTGGACGGACGGCCAATGCCGTATTCTTCGAGAATTTTGACCAGACTCGCCTCGGTGTAGCGTGGCGGTGGCTGGGTGAAGTGCTGGTTGGGCGTGATCTCTTTGCTCGCGACACTCTCCTGCTCCTGCAGGGGGGGCAGCATACCGTCCTGCTCTTCCGGCTCATTGCCTTCATCGGTGCCTTCGATATACAGCTTCATAAAGCCGGGGAAGCGGATCACCTGGCCATTGGCGCGGAAGTTATGCTGTACGGCACCGCCTTGGGTGGTGATGTCTACAGTGGTGGCGTCGAGAATGGCCTGAGCCATCTGCGAAGCGACGGTGCGCATCCAGATCAGACGGTAGAGCTTGTACTGATCCGAGTTGAGGGCTGCCTTGATTTTTTCCGGATGGTTGGCGATCGATGTTGGACGGATAGCCTCATGGGCTTCCTGGGCATTTTTAGCGCGGCTTTTGTACACACGTGGCTTGGTCAGGGCATATTGCTCGCCATAGATCGAGGTGATCACGTCACGCGCTTCGCTTGTGGCCTGTTCCGACAGGGCCACGGAGTCGGTACGCATGTAGGTGATCAGACCAACGGCACCCTGCCCGATATCAATCCCTTCATACAGTTTCTGGGCGACGGTCATGGTCTTGCGCGCCGAAAAGCCCAGCTTGCGGCTGGCTTCCTGCTGCAGGGTACTGGTGGTGAAAGGAGCGGCCGGAGAGCGTTTTTTTTCCTTGCTGGTGACTTTGGCGACCTGCAGCGGCAGAGCACTGATCTCTTTGACAAGTTGTTCAGCCGCTTGCTGATTTTCAATATGAAATTTGTCGAGTCTTTTGCCGTCGATGGCATTGAGTTTTGCTTCGAAGGATGCTCCACTATTGTTGGCAAGCTGTGCTTCGATACTCCAGTATTCACGCGATTCAAACGCCTGAATCTCTTTTTCCCGCTCGCAGACCAGGCGCAGAGCCACCGACTGGACGCGACCGGCGGACAGGCCGTAGCGGATTTTTTTCCATAAAAACGGTGACAAAGTAAAGCCGACCAGATAGTCGAGGATCACCCGCGCCTGTTGGGCATTGACCAGATCACGAGAGATGTGATGTGGCTCGGCCACGGCCTTAAGAATGGCTGGCTTGGTGATTTCGTGGAACGTTACTCGCTTCACTTTGGGTTTGTCGCTGTTTTCGTCAATCCCCAACGCCTCAAGCAGATGCCAGGCGATGGCTTCTCCCTCACGGTCGAGGTCAGTGGCGAGGAGCAGTTCTTCACATTTGGCCACTTCTTTGGTCAGCAGTTCGATGTGTTTCTGACTCTCGGGCAGGATATGGTATTTGGGCACGAAGCCGCCCTCGACATCGACGGATCCCTGTTTGCTGGGCAGAGCGCGGATGTGGCCGTAGGACGCCAGTACTTTGTAATCCTTGCCGAGGAATTTCTCGATGGTTTTTGATTTTGCGGGTGATTCGACGATAACCAGTGAACGTGCCATGAAATGTCCTTGAAGCGGTCTGTAATTTTCCGGCTGGCCTTCATTGGCGCCGGTACAAATAAAAAAGCTGCCGGTGGTTCACCCGCAGCCCGTTGTTGTTTCAGTGATAAAGCCTGTTCCAGTCATCTTCAAGGATACAGTCGATCTCTCTGGACCCATCATATTGAAGGCTGGCAAACATGGCCAGAATGGTGATCGATTTTACATCGTCCAGGGTGCTTACTTCCCCGTCATTCTGGCAGGCTTTGAGGATGATCTCCTCTTCGAGCTCCGATGTCAGGATTCCCGCGGTGCGTAACTTGACCAGGAACCCTCGTGCTTCACGGGTCAGGCATTGCCTTTCCTGTGGGGCGTACACGCGGATCAGTGGTGGTGACAGGAGCATCTGGTCCGTTTCGGGCGGTTGCTGCAGGGTGACTTTTTCCATCCACGAAAAAGCGGCGTTGATCTCTTCCTCTTTGAACCCTGCTGACAGCAGTTCCTCGACAATTTCACGCTCGCTGGAAAAATCGTGTTCGTTCATAAAATACTGGGCAATAATACCCACAATGATCAGCACACGTTCGTTCAAAAAAACACCTGTCGAGGTCGTGGTTTCAGGATGGAAATGCCCGAATATAGTGCCCTCCGGGCAGCGATTGAGCGAGGCCCAGAAGCTCCAAGTGCAGCACGATAGCCGAAACCTCCATAGGTGTCAAGCCACTTTCCGTGGCCAATTTGTCGAGATGTCGCGGGGTTTTACCCAGTTTTCTTAACACCATATCCTGGCTGTTACTCAATGGGGGTACGGTAGGTTCATTTTCCTCCACGGCGATGTTGTGCTCTGTAAGACCAAAGTGGTCAAGGATATCCTGTGGTTGGCAGACGAGTGTTGCGCCGTCATGGATCAGTTTCAGGCACCCGGCAACCTGGGAATCGTAAGGTGGGCCGGGTACGGCAAACACGTCGCGCCCCTGCTCGAGGGCAAAGTCCGCAGTTATCAGCGAACCACTTTGCAAGGCGGCTTCGATAATCACCACTCCCTCGCTGAGGCCGCTGATGATGCGATTACGACCGGGAAAGTTGCCGGGCTTTGGCGCGGTGCCGGGTGGGTATTCGGAGACAATGATACCTTTTTCACCGATCTGCTCAAACAGATGGCGGTTTTCTTTGGGGTAAATCAGGTCGATGCCGCAGCCGAGCACGGCAATGGTGGAGCCTGGCCCTTTTAAAGCGCCACGGTGGGCGGCACTGTCAATGCCGCGGGCCAGACCGCTGACAATAGTCAGGTTGTGTTGCGAAAGGGTGTGGGCAAGTTTTTCCGTCCAGCGTTGACCGGCTGGGCTGCAGCGTCGCGAGCCGACCAGTGCCAGAGTGCGTTTTTCCGGCCACTGCCCACGCAGGTAGAGCAGGGCAGGTGGATCACTGATATGACGTAATGCCTGAGGATAGTCGTCATCCCATAGGCTGGTCAGCCGCACATTCAATTGATCCAAGCGGGTAACCGCTTTTTGAAAGGTTGGATCCTGTGCCTCGGGTGGTGTGCCGAGGGACTTGCTTTTGACTTGGGCATGCTCTGCCCAATGCTGCGGAGATACGGCTAGAGCCGCTTCGGCGCTGCCGTAATGATGGATCAGTTGAATCAGGCGTTGTCGGCCCAGTCCGGCAGTCAGGTGGAGACGTAACCAAAAAATCTCTTGCGGAGTCATCGTGTGGGTCTTTTCTAATGTTGAGGACAAAAGAAAAGGATTGGCAATAACGCCAATCCTTTTCTCAGTTTTTTTGCTCTGAGGTCTCTATTCCATCTCAGTGTAAACCAAGTCACCGCGATAGATCGGTTCAGCGGACTTGAGAATCACTGCTGCAGATGATTCAGCATCGGTCTTCACCACCAGGGCGCGACCAAGCAGGGTGTCGGGGAGAACAATGTTGCGATCCTGCAGGGCCAGCTCTGTGGCCTGGCGGGGGCGGACAATGGTCATCATGTTGCCGACCTCAAGGCCGTCAGTAGTGCCGAGGTCGATGTAGAAAATATCGCGTTGACCCAAGGCCATTTTTTCTGGGTTGGCGGCAATAATACAGCCCTCCAGAGGGGTTTCCGCACGTTTGAGAACAATGGTAGATGAGTGTTCAGTTACGGGCAACAGAATGTCGCCGCGCTCAATTTCGTTGACCGCTTTGGAAATCGTTCCCGAGTAGACCTGCTCATGGGCTGCAGTCAGCTGCAGCGCACCGCGGTAAATAATTTGAAAGCCGAGGTTGGCACCGGTCTGGGGGTGGATCACCGGATCGGCCAGTTTAAAAATTTGGTATTTGTTGCCGATGGCCGCTTGCTCGTCACTCATTTGCAGAAAGACGGTGTCCCCTTGGGTCATCATGATGCGGTTATCCACGGTGTCCACCAATCGACCGACATTTTCCAGGCGGTCATTGCTGATGAAGCTGTTCAAGTCACCGGCGGTGGTAAAGGTGATCTCTTCCACCGGCTCCGGCAACGGTTCAGCGGTCGGCTCTTCAACAACGGGTTCATCTTGAGGATATTCGGGCAGCAATTCAATCCGTCCGTCGTAAATGGCCAGTTTCTGCCCGGGATAGATCAGGTGGGGATTGCGGATGAACGGGTTGTTGGCCCACAAGTTCGGCCAGTACCAGGGGTCAGTGATGAACCGTTTAGAAATTCCCCACAGGGTGTCCCCTTTCTGAATGGTATAAATACGGGGATTGTCCTGAGCAATGGCAACTGCCGGAAGCAAAAGCAGGCAGGCCAGAATTATCAGTTTGTTCATCCTCATGGTGATCTCCTCTTGTGACATCGCATCGAACGGTTGTCGTCGGGGCACAATTATTTGTTATGTCCGGTCGGCAGGGGTGTGTCAACCTACTGACTTAAAAGATACACTATTCTTCCAAGCTGGCCAGTCCGGCATTAGCTTTCTTGGCTGCAGCACTGTCCGGGTAATTTTCGATCAGACGGTTGAGCGCAGCCTGGGCGTGCTGAGGTTGGTTGGTTTTTTTTAGAAGCACCGCCATACTATATAATGCCTCAGAAGCTTTGTGGTCATCCGAGTAATGACTGACCACCTCCGCAAAATGGCTCAACGCCTGCTGGGTTTTTCCCTGAGCCTGCTGTGACTGTGCCAGTCGAAAGCACGCTGTTGCTGCAAACGGGTTTTCCGGATAGAGGCGTAAAAATTCGCTGAAGCCGTGTTCCGCATCTGCGTAACGTTCCTGGGTATAATCGGCAAAGGCTTGGCGATAAATTTCCGTGGCCGAAGGTTGTGCCGTGGTTGTGCCTGCCGGGGTCGAAGCGGTTTCAGCCTCAGTTCCTGCCGGTTGCGATCGGGATTTCAGTTGCTCAATATCCTGTTGGATGGTATTGAGCAGAGTCTGGTTGGCATCGATTTGGCTTTCCAGGCGAGTGACCAGCCCAGTAAGGCTGTCGATTTGTTGTTGCTGGGCCTGGACCTGACGCTCCAGAGGGCGGGTGAAGGAACTGCTCTGAGGAGAAGACGCCGGAGCACATCCATAACTCAGCCAAAGGGAGCATAGGGCAATTGTGGCAAGAGAACGACGCATGTCAACGGTCCTTCACATCGAGAGAAATAGAAAAGCAAAATAATGCAAAATATTCTAATATTTATAGGCTTTTTGTCCTCTTGTCAAGGAGGAAACCCTTTGGCATGCGGGTGATTTTATTCTGAAAATCACGTATGCTGACGATCCGAATAAAGGACATGGTCTGTCCGGGAGGCGAGTTTTGTCTGTCCCGGCAGAAAAAATTTTGTCGACCCGAATAAATCACATGGAAAATGCAATGAATAAGGTTGAATTGCTGGTCCCGGCTGGCGATATGGATAAATTGAAAATAGCCCTGCGCTTCGGGGCGGATGCCGTGTATGTGGGGGGGCGCCAATTCGGCCTGCGGGCGGCAGCCGGCAATTTTGATCTTGATCAATTGCGCAAGGCCATTGACCTGACCCACCAGCAGGGCAAGCGCATTTATCTGACCCTCAATGCCTATCTGCGACCGGAAGATCTGGCAGGCGTCGATGGCTATCTTGAAGCGCTGCGACCGTTGGCGACTGACGGCTACATTGTCTCTGACCCCGGTGTGCTGATGCGGGTTAAACACATCGATCCTCAACGTGAGATCCATCTGTCTACCCAGGCCAATACCACCAATGCCGAAAGTTGCCGGTTTTGGCAGCGCCAGGGGGTGGAGCGGGTCAATCTGGCTCGGGAACTCAATATTGATGAAATTCGCCAGATTCGACGAGGCAGCGATATTGGATTGGAAGTGTTTGTTCACGGGGCCATGTGTGTTGCTTATTCGGGTCGCTGTCTGCTGTCAACGGCGCTGACCGGGCGTAGTGCCAATGAAGGTGCTTGTGCCCAGCCGTGCCGCTGGAATTATGCCTTGGTGGAGGAAACCCGTCCCGGTCAGTATTTCCCCATCGAGGAAGATGGTCGCGGAACCTATATTATGAACAGCCGTGATCTATGTCTGCTTGATCATGTACCGGATCTGATCGAGGCCGGGGTCGACAGTCTGAAAATCGAGGGCCGTATGAAAACCCTCTATTATGTAGCAGCGGTGACACGGATTTACCGGGCAGCCATTGATCGCTATCTGGCCGATCCGGCCAATTACCAGTGTGACCCGTTGTGGATCGAAGAGTTGGATAAGGTCAGTCATCGCCCCTACACGACTGATTATCTGCCTGCGGATGACGCTGCGGTCCATACGGAAGATTCCCGCTATCGGCGCACCCATGATTTTATCGGCGTAGTCCGTGAGGTTGCCGGTGATCGCGTTTTACTCGAAGGGCGCAACCGTTTCAGTATTGGTGACACGATTGAGTTGATCGGGCCACAGATGCGCCAGGTGACGTTTACCGTGCCACCGTGTCAGGATGAGCAGGGTGAGCCCGTGGCGGTGATCCAGCCCAATGCCCGGGTGTGGATGACGATTCCCGGTACGGTTGCTGTTGGAGATTTGCTGCGCCGCGAAAAAAGTCAGCCCGGCTGGACCGTCGCTGGATCAACGTCAGATCCGTTAGAAAAAAAACCGATATAAAGAAGGACTCTCATGTTTTCACAACCTTTTCTATCCCCAGTGGATTTGCCTTTTAACTGGAACAGCCTGGCCGGTGGTTTTGAACTTCACGGACCACTTCAGGATCCGGGTGGCGCAGGCGTGTTTGTTTTGCTGGTTGGCTCGACGTTATTATTGACTGCCGACACGCAATTGCCGCAGCAGCTCCCTGTTGATCTGGAGCCATCGCCTCTTTATATCGGCCAGTGGCACGGCAAACCGTGTCGCGTTGTCCGCCTTCCCGCCGGTCAGGAGCCGGTGGCGGGTTTGGTGGCTTACGACCTGCAAGCCGATGACCCGGATCTGCCTCTGGCACTCCTCTCACTGGGGGTTTTGGCTCAGCAGTTGATGCGCTGGCAGAAAAACAGTGCCTATTGCGCCAACTGCGGCGGTGCTTGCGACTGGAATGGTGATGGGTGGGGACGGCAGTGCAGCGCTTGTCAGCGGCATCACTTTCCGCATATTCACCCCTGTGTCATTGTCCTGATTCGTCGTGATAACGAGTTACTGCTGGTGCGTAAGGCCAATTGGGTGCCAGGGCGTTACAGCCTGGTAGCCGGGTTTGTTGACAGCGGCGAATGTCTGGAAGATGCCGTGCGCCGTGAGGTGCGAGAGGAAACCGGGGTTGAGGTGGACAATATCCGTTATGTCGGCAGTCAGGGGTGGCCCTTTCCCAGCCAGATCATGGCCGGCTTTGTCGCCGACTATGTCGGTGGCGAGGTGAAGATTCAGCTCTCCGAACTGGAAGACGGAGGGTGGTTCCCGATGGATCGGCTGCCGCGTTTGCCATCGCGGCGCAGCATCGCGCGCTATTTAATTGATACCTATGGAACTGCAAATAAAAACGGTTGAGGATGGTGCTATGAACGAAAACAGCCTGTTGACGACCCTGCAACAGCAACAGGGTAAGATGGAGGAGACGCTTAATCAGGTCGATCGCGGCATAATTGACCCGGTCAACACGACTGGGATGTGGGAACCGGCGGTGGATGTCGGTGTTGACGGTGATCATCTGGTGATCTTGATGGATCTGCCCGGGGTTTCCCAAGAGCAGATTGGCATTCGTCTCAACGACGACTGTCTGATTGTCGAAGGGCAGCGTCAGCCCGCCTCAGAACACCTGCGTCTGCAGCGGCAGGAGTGTCCGGATGGTCGTTTTTCACGCAGTTTATATCTGCCGCCGGGCGTGCGTTCCGAGCATCTCAGCGCCCGTTGCGAACAGGGGGTGCTGCGCATAGAAATTCGCGGGTTAACAGCGGAAGATCAGGTGCGTGTCGACGACGAGCAACGAGTTACGACCGGTGCTTGGTGACGCGCCATAGCCCGCGCTGTTGAGTGCGGGCTTTCTTTTCCAGGGTGAGAAAGTTTTCTTTTTCAGAAAAATCAAAGCGGCGGTAGACAATAGCCTGCCCCTCTTCAAGCAACAACTGATTGAGCATACGGCCATCCGGTAGCCACACATAGGCCAGCAAGCGACCATAGCGGTCAAACCTTTCTTCGCCGGTCTGTAATTGTACCACCTGATGCAGGCATAACTCTTTAGTGCGCTGGCGTGCCGACTGAGCCACATGGCGCAATGCCTGCCAGTCGCAACTGCCGAGGCGCAAAAATTTCCAATCCCGATCCGACTCCTCTTTTTCCGGGCAGTCGATGCCGATCAGTCGGACAACGCCCACGCCATCAACGGTGATAGTATCGCCATCGCCGATCCAGCTAACCTTGCCGTAGTGTTCGGCGGCAGCCTGCGAGAGGACACCACCGACCAGAATCAGCAGCAACGCAATCGTTAGCTGAACAGATAGTCTGCGGTATCTCATGCGTCAAAAATATCCATCGACAGATAGCGCTCACCCGTATCGCACAATGTTGTGACCACGCGTTGCCCAGACTTGAGTTGTGCCGCGACCTGTTGGGCGGCAAACACATTAGCTCCGCTGGAAATACCGACCAGTACCCCATGCTGTGCCAACTGGCGGGCACATTCGCGGGCCTGGTCCGTTGCCACTGTTATGACGCGGTCGATAAGGTGTTGGTCAAGGACCTCGGGGATAAACCCGGCACCAATGCCCTGAATGCCGTGAGGGCCGGGAGCCTTCCCGGACAAGACCGCAGAGTCCTCAGGTTCGACGGCAATGAGAGCGATGTCGGTATTTTGGGCTTTCAGATAACGGCCAACGCCGGTGAGGGTGCCACCGGTGCCGACGCCGGTGACAAACGCGTCAAGTGCACCGTCGAGGTCCCGATAGATCTCCGGCCCGGTGGTCCGTTCATGAGTTGCCGGATTTGCCGGGTTGGTAAACTGTTGCACCATGAACCAGCCGTTTTCATCGCTCAAGGCTTCTGCCTGGTCAATGGCGCCACGCATCCCCTTGGCGCCCGGTGTCAGCACCAGATCTGCGCCATAAGCTTTGAGCAGACGACGTCGTTCCAGGCTCATGCTGTCAGGCATGGTCAGCGTCAATTGATAACCTTTGCTGGCACACACCAGAGCCAGACCAATTCCTGTATTGCCACTGGTTGGTTCAACCAGGTGGGCACCTGGCTTGAGCAGACCGTCCTGCTCGGCCTGTTCGATCATGCCAAGGGCAATGCGGTCCTTGACACTGCCGCCCGGATTGGCGCTTTCCAGTTTTCCCCACAGTTCTGCACCTTGAGGTGCCTCCAGAAAAGGGAGTCGAATCAGCGGCGTGTTGCCGATCAGTTGCAGTAGGTCGGTTTTCATAAATGAACTCCTGTTTTTATGACTTTTCTTGAGCATACCAAGCGATACGGCCTCTGTGTATGGAAAAAATGCTTTTCTGAGTAAAAAGATCAAGAATGAGCTGCCTGGTGAAAAAATTGTCTTATGTGGCTGATTTACAGAAAGAAAATTAATTCGATCCTGGTTGCGCACTCATCCATTCCTAACTACAGTAATAAAAAATAACAGCAACATTAGAGCCGCAATTACCACATGAGTTCAGGAGGATATGATGCGCTGGACGGTAAAAAACAAAATGACTGCTATGGGAATCTTGGTTTTCTTTGGGCTGCTGTTTATGGCGACCATGAGCTATAGAACGAACGTTTTTTCTGCAGTTTCAGCTGATCAGCTTGAAGTGCGTACGGAGCAGCTTGAGCTGCTCAATGATTTTAACGAGCAATTGTTGATTCTTAACCTTGCCGCGATGGATGCAATCGTTGATAAAGCGGATCGGCGGGTTGCATCTGATGTGCTTGGAGAGATCAACACCTCCAGCACATTTTTACAGGGGCATCTCAATGAGTTGCTGGCGATCGCGGATCATCCGGATGAACAGCCGCTGGTGAAGCAGATTCAACGGGATATTTCGGCATTGACACCCTTAGTCGCTGAGCAGCTGGTTCAAGCGATCGCTGCGGGCGCCGATGACACGGTGTTTGCTCGGCTTGACGATCAGATCGATGCGGGACTGGGCAGTGTTTCCACAGATCTTGGCCAATTGATAGCCGCCGTTAAAGAAGAATCGGCAGAGGCAACCGTTGCCTTACATGGACGTCTTGATTCAGCCAACGTTTTGTTGTTTTGTGTTGCGGCAGTGATTCTGATAATTCTTGCTCCGGCAGGTTTTTTGTTTGCGCGAAGTATTATCCGGCCTCTGGGACAGAGTGTTTCAATGTTGGCGGAACTGGAAGCCGGGCACCTGGAGCGGCGGCTCAATGTGAACAGCCGTGATGAACTCGGCGATATGGCGCGGGCCATGGATGCCTTTGCCGACAGTTTGCAGCAGGATGTGGTTGCCAGTCTTAATCTCCTGGCTCAGGGCGATTTGCGTTTCGAGGTGGTTCCGCGAGACAGCCACGATGCCTTGCGAGGTTCGGTCAAAAAAGTAGCCGAAGACCTACAACGTCTCCTTGAACAGATTCAGCAGGCATGTGAGCAGATCGCCACCGGTGCTGGTGAGGTGTCGGATTCGAGTCAGGCGTTGTCACAGGGGGCAACGGAGTCGGCCAGTTCAGTCGAAGAGATTTCGGCATCCATGAACGAAATGGCATCACAAACAAAGCACAATGCCGAAAATGCCGGGCAAGCCAACACGCTGTCGATCGACGCGCATCAAGCCGCACAGCAGGGTAGTGAACAGATGGCACAGATGGTTGCGGCCATGGCGGATATTAATGATTCGGGGCAAAGTATCTCGCGGATCATTAAGGTTATTGACGAAATTGCCTTTCAGACCAATCTGCTGGCGTTGAATGCCGCCGTCGAGGCGGCCCGTGCCGGACAGCATGGTAAAGGATTTGCCGTGGTCGCCGAAGAGGTGCGCAACCTGGCGGCACGCAGTGCCAAAGCGGCAAATGAAACCTCTGAACTGATCGAAAGCTCGGTGAAGAAAGCAACCAACGGTGTTGAGATTGCCGATGTGACTTCAGCTAAGCTGGATGCCATTGTGCAAGGCGTCATCAAGGTGTCCGATCTGATTGGCGAGATCAGTGTCGCCAGTACTGAGCAGGCCCAAGGCATTGCTCAAGTAAATCAGGGGTTGGGACAGATCGACCAGGTGACCCAGCAGAATACCGCCAGTGCCGAACAGGGGGCAGCGGCCAGTGAAGAGTTGTCCAGTCAAGCTGAGCAGTTACGTCAGATGGTGGCCCGATTTAAACTGAAGGAAAACACCAGAGCAACATTGCGTGGTGCGCCTGCCGTGCAAACAACAGCGGCCATGAGCAAACGATCTGATCGAGGATCGGTGGCCACAATGTCCCTGCACATCAGTCCAAACGACAAGGAAATCAGCGGATATTAGCGAATGGCGTACATTATATGATCGTGTTCACTGCGCGTGTTCAAGACTTTTGTTTGAAATAACCTTAAATTTTAAAGGTAGGTTTGTTCGGCCTTGTTTCATCCGGCCTTGGTTGCCGACGCATCGATTGGTGGTGCTCCTTAGGCTCAAATTGAATGAAAAGCGGCTCCCATCCGTCAGGAATGGGAGCCGCTTTTGTTACGCGCTTTGCGCAGATGCGTCTCAAAGGGAACGCCTTCTGTTATCTTGTAGCCACATCCCGGTGGCAGTGCACCTCCACAGAAGAAGATCCCTTTATGGGGGAAATCACGGCACAGTTGCGGTCGCTGGTCATAATCGTGACAGCGGTTGTCCGCGCCGAGTTTGGTGCAGTTGAATACCAGCAGCCCTTGACGGTCGCGACCGCAGATCTCAAAGCGGTTAAACTCGGGATGATCCTTGACTAACCGTTTGAATGCTCGGTGTGAGCGGAGCCAGCGGCGCGATTGTTCGAGTTGCAGACGACGGCAACACGCCCCGCATTGACGGCACTTGCCAGTGAGGATCAGCTCTTTTCCTGTCAGGCGCAGGCGCAGATGACGCCACCAGCCGGCGATGGAGATCATGTTAAAGCTGCAACCGTTCCGCGACGAAGTCGATATCCTTGTCGCCACGACCGCTCAGGTTGATCAGCAGCTTTTTGCCGGGGCGCTGCGGAGCAATGCGCATGGCATAAGCCAGAGCGTGGGCACTCTCCAGCGCCGGAATAATGCCCTCACAGCGCGACAGGGTGACAAAGGCATTGAGACAGTCGTCATCACTGGCCGTTTCGTACTGGACCCGGCCGATATCCTTGAGGTGGCTGTGTTGCGGACCGACCCCCGGATAGTCGAGACCCGAGGCGATGGAGTAAACCGGCAACGGTTCCCCCTCGTCGTCCTGAAGCAGATAGCAGCGCATGCCGTGGAGGACACCCGGCTGGCCTTTGGTCAGGCTGGCGGCATGGTTCGGGGTGTCGAGGCCATGTCCTGACGGTTCGACGCCGATAATCTCGACAGATGTATCATCAAGAAAAGCAGTGAAGAGGCCCATGGCGTTGCTACCGCCACCGACACAGGCGATCAGGGTGTCGGGCAGGCACTCATATTGCGTCAGAAACTGTTCGCGTGCTTCTTCGCCCACCACTTGCTGGAAGTCTCGTACCATCTGCGGGAACGGATGGGGTCCGACCACTGAGCCGATGGCATAGAAAAAGTTCTGCGGATCGCGCAGGTATTCTTCAAAAGCGCTGTCCACGGCATCCTTCAATGTTTTTGTGCCGCGCTCAACGGAGACGAGGCGTGCGCCCATCACCTTCATGCGGGTGACGTTGGGGGCCTGCTTGGCAATGTCAATGCTGCCCATGTGGATTTCACAGTCAATACCGACCAGAGCACAGGCCGCGGACAAGGCCACGCCGTGTTGCCCGGCACCGGTCTCAGCGAGAATCTTGGTCTTGCCCATCTTCTTGGCCAGCAACGCTTCACCGAGACAATGGTTGATTTTGTGGGCCCCGGTGTGGTTGAGGTCTTCCCGTTTCAGGTAGATCTCTGCACCGCCGAGTTGTTCGGTGAGGCGGCGGCAGAAATACAATGGACTGGGGCGACCGACATAATGGCGCTGCAGGTCCGCCAGTTCCTGTTGAAAAGCCGGATCGTTGCGAATCTCTTCATACGCAGCGGCAATGTCATCCATCACCTGCTTGAGTTCCGGCGGCAGGTACTGACCACCGTAGGCGCCAAATTGGCCGTTGCTGTCGGGCTGGGTCATCAAATAACTCCTTTGTTACTTGGTAAAGCACACCATCGGTTCGTTGCTCGCTTTTTTGCGGCGATTCTCCTCCCGTTTTTTCTGGTAGCTTGACGGCATGTAGTAGTTGTAGGCAACGCGGATGCCCAGCACCAGCAGGGCACACCCCACGCCGAGCATGGCACTGTACAACGGTGGCGTGATCAAGGCAACACGGATCAGCAAGGTGGACACGGCAAAACCGCTGTTGCGAAACGCCACTCGGTAGCTGGAACCGTAGCGCATGGAGAACAGCATGATCAGAATATCGCTGAACACCAGCAGTGTGTAGAACGATTCAAAGGTTTGATTCTCTTCGCCGTAAAACAGGCTGAACCACCAGTTGTAGCCAACAATGATCAGAAAGCCCACCATCATCAGCAGAGCGATCAGCTTTTTGACGATGATAAATGACGCGGTCTCCTTGTCGTCGGGAGACAGCGGTTCCTGGTGAATTTGGCGGTAATAGTAGTTGAGGATGACAAAAATGATCAGGGCGCCAAACGCCAGGGCAGAGATGTCGAGCACCAGGCCGGACACCTCTTCCCAGATGATCGGTTCGTGAAGGTTGGAGATCTCCTTGAAAATATCCCGTAACAGCACCAGGGAGAGGATCTCCACCTGCTTGCCCACCGAAATGGATACGGAATAGACCAGACTGAACAGTAGGCTCAACACCTCAAACACCAGAAGCAGGGTGAAGACCAGCTCAATGGCCTCAAGATGGTTGGTCGGAGTGATGGCGGCAATCTGAGGGGGCAGCAGGCCGAAGCGGTTGAGTTGAATGCCAGTGATGCCGAAAACAAACACCAGCACCATCAGAGTGCCGATACGGCGTTGGCCGCTGGCACCTTCAAAGGCATGTTCCACCTTGTCAAAGGTTTTGTTGATGGTGCGGTAAACCGGGTTGATTACCATAAGATCTCCTCCGACGGGAGGGCCCGTCGTCTATTCGATATCGTGTCGTATCACGCACAGCACGATCATGTCCGGATCCTGTTGCTGCTCAAGAAATTTCTGCTGCGCCTGTTGCGGGTATTCGGCGTCCACCAGGGCTTCGCCGAACTCCTCACCTTTCTGATAATGGACTTCATAGGTTGTCATGGGATGGGTCTCCTGCCAGGAAAGAAGAAGCGGATGCCGTGTACCGGCATCCGCTTGCGAACAATTAAGCACCGGGGGTGAAGCTGTCCGGTGTGTAGTTCTGGGTGGCAAAATAATCATCCACGGTTTCTGCGCGACGGATCAGCTCAACACTGCCATCGCAGCGTAGCAGCAGTTCCTGGGGCCGCAGACGGCCGTTGTACTGGAAGCCCATGGCATGACCATGAGCGCCCGAGTCGTGAATCACCAGCAGATCGCCCTCATCAATCTTGGGCAGCTCGCGCTGCACGGCAAATTTATCGTTGTTTTCACACAGAGAGCCAACCACATCGTAGGTCATCTCTTTGGGGGCATTGTCTTTGCCGACCACATCAATGTGGTGGTAGGCCTCATACAGGGCCGGACGCATCAG
This sequence comes from Desulfuromonas acetoxidans DSM 684, assembly GCF_000167355.1. NCBI lineage: Bacteria > Pseudomonadati > Thermodesulfobacteriota > Desulfuromonadia > Desulfuromonadales > Desulfuromonadaceae > Desulfuromonas > Desulfuromonas acetoxidans. Next base: position 157,714 of record NZ_AAEW02000004.1, on the reverse strand, counting down.
CGCCGACATGCAGGAATCGACACCGATGTAGTTGCGATAGGTGTCCTTATGGTTGATGGCGCGGGTGACCAGGCAGCCGTGGGGACCGGTCATGAAACGACCGCTTTCCATGTACATGCGCGGCACAAAGCCGTTCTTGGTCTTGAACGCATCGAACAGTTCGGTGACTTCTTTGGCCATGGTGTCAATGTCAAGTGGTGCCTGGTCCGGATTGTAAGGGATGCCGAAACCGCCGCCAATATTGACGAATTCAAACTCGATGTCCAGTTCCGCTTTAACCAGCTCGGCCAGCGACAGCACCATGCGTGCTGTTTCCACCATGTAGGTATAGTCCAGTTCGTTGGAGGCGACCATGGTATGCAGACCGAAGCGGGTGGCGCCGCGCTCTTTGGCTTTGCGGTAAGCGTCGACCACCTGCTCATGGGTGATGCCGTATTTGGCTTCCACCGGGTTGCCGATGATGATATTGCCGGTGCGGCGCGGCCCTGGATTGTAGCGGAAGCAGATCAGTTCGGGGAAGTTGGGTACCTTGTCAATGAGGGAGATGTCGTCCAGGTTGAGGATACAGCCACCGTCCTGCTCAGCAAAGGCAAACTCCTCCGGGCTGGTGTTGTTGGAGGTGAACATGATGTCTTCGGTGTCGGCACCCAACTCGCGGCTCATGATCAGTTCGGGAATCGAGCTGCAGTCGTAGCCGAAGTTCATCTCCTTCATCAGCTTGAGAATCTGCTTGTTGGGCAGAGCTTTGACGGCAAAATATTCACGAAAACCGTCGATGCCGGAAAACACCTGCTTGAGGTGTTCACCTGTTTCGCGGATACCCGCTTCATCATAAATATGGAACGGGGTGCCGTAGTGTTCGGCAATTTCGGGCAAAGCTTTGAACAGGCGCTGTTTGAAAGCGTCGGACATGGGCATGGCGCGTATCTCCTTGGTAAGTCATCAAATGTAAATCAACAGATCTTACTCCCGGCCTTTTTAGCCGAAGAAAAATCGTGTTCGGGCTATTATAAACTCCCCATACTAAAGAAAAAACCCGCCAGAGTGCAACCGAAATTCTGTTTACAAACCAAATATGACCTATGCGGTTATATTTGGTTGCTGCAGGAATGTCAAGAATAATTTACCAAACGGGGTAGAGCCGGTTGTGACTTTCTACCGTGGGGCACCGGCTCAGTCGGGAAGTACTTCAGGTGGGTCTGCAAGGGTAAAACGATCGCGACCGTTTTTTTTGGCGCGATACAGCGCATGGTCGGACCGGCACAGCACATCCTCAAGGTTTTCGCCCCTGAACAACGATGCGATACCAATACTGACGGTAAATGTCACGGTTTCGTCTTCGGCTGTCCGGTAGCGAAGATCACGGATGGTCTCAATGATTTTTCTGGCAAACACGTTTGCGCCCTCTTGTGTCGTGTTTTGCAGGCAGATGATAAATTCTTCACCGCCGGTTCGGGCCAGCAAATCTGTGGAACGTAACAGCGGTACCAGCGTGGTTGCAAACAACTTGAGGATGTCATCACCGACCTGATGGCCGTAGCGATCATTAACCTGTTTGAAATGATCAAGGTCCAAAGACAGAAACTGCATCTCTGTTTCGTTTCTGTGGGCCAGTGAGATGTATTGCTGGGCAAACTCCATAAAATAGCGGCGGTTATGCAATCCAGTTAAGGGATCAGTGCGGGCCAGTCGGGACAGATTGCTGTTGGCCTTGCGTAACGCCCGTGTGCGACGGCGCACTTCGCGCTCAAGATGTTTGTTGTGACGGTTGCTGTAGATGCCATGGAGCACCAGAACCGACAAACAGGCCACAATGGCGTAAAACCACAGAGCATAGTGCTCAATGAACTGCCTGACGTCGAGATTTGTCTCATCGTAGGGGGGGAGTCGGAGCTTCTTTAACAGTGAATGCACCGAGGAGTAATCGCTGGGAACGGTCCACGCTTCGTGGATCGCTTCCTTGGTTTTATGCGATGCGTGTGACAGACCCAGCAGTGCCGATGCCAATTGATTAGCGGTTTCAATGGGAACATGGCGCAATTTGGCGATCGACCATTCCGGGTACAGTTTTGTACTGACGCGAAATGGAAAGCCGATATAGCTTTTTTCGTGGATGATAAACAGTGCATCCAGGTCGATCAGACCTTCGTGTGCCATTCTTTCGAGGATTCCGGTACGGACGATACCAACGTCAGCAGAGCCGTTGATCACAGCCGAGACAACCGCATCGTGCCGAGATAAAAATTCCAGGTCAATCCCTTCAACAGAGACATTGTTTTCCTGAAACGTTTCCACAGCCATCAACCAGCCGCCCAGAGAGTTGGGAGCAACGGCAGCCAGTGTTTTGCTGTCGAACATGTCTGGCGCCAGATTTAAAGGGGTTCGGGCCCGGGTAAAGATAACGCTGCCGTATTGGTCCGTTGAAGAACCTTCGTTGGACTGGCGATTGAGTAGGGAGGCGATGCGCGATAAGCCGTATTTGTTTTCAAGTTCGACATACAGCACCGGGTTTACGATGAGAAAGTCAATCGCCTGACTGCGGACACTGTGGGCAATGTCCTCGAATGCGATCGGTACAAGGGAGGCGTGCAGATCCTCCAGCGAATCGTTTAAATAGGTGAGAAGCGGGGTCCAACGCTCCAGGGCTTTACGGTTACCGCGGTGGGCAAGGATGCCGATTTTCAGTTCAGATTTGTTGAAGCCGAGAGGGTCAATGGCCTGCTCTAAACCGTTGGTGTCCCCATTTGCCTGCCCTGTGAGGCGGTACAGCTCCAGGATACGGTTGATCTTGTCACGATCAATCGGGCCAATCTTTTGATCCGGCCCCATGGCCAGTTGCTTGAGAACCATGCCTTCAAAAATGAGGCTGTCGAGGGTTTTGTCCTGCGTGTTGTAGCGAGCATAGATGAGCTGGGCGGCTTCTTCAATGTGGTCAAAAGCCCACTGCCAGCCTTTGATCGTTGCCAAATAGAACGCTCGGGTTTGTTGTGGATGGAGGGTGATCTGTTCTTCGCTGGTAAAGAGTAGGTCGCCATAAGAGGAGAAACCGTAATCCGTCGGATTGAACACCCGATAGGGGATTCTCGCCTGATCAAGCTGATAGGGCTCGTTGGAAAGATAGCAGGCCATGGCATCAGTTTTGCCGCGAATCAGATCTTCCAGTCGGGACGAATGGGGTTGAAGGTGCAATTTTCCAAGATTTACCCCTTGCGATATCAGCATGGACAGCAGGCTGGTGGCATTGGCCTGGTCGTGAGTGATCATGATGTTTTTTCCGGCGAGGTCAGCCGGGGTCTTTATGTCGGGTTGAGTGGCAATGAGAATTTCCGGCGACTCCTGAAAGATAGCGCCGAGAATAATGATTGGATGCCCCTGTAGCCGGTCCAGGATCAACGATGATTTTCCCGTGGCAAATTCAGCGCGGTGCTGCACAACCTCTTCAACAATATCAAGTCCGGGCGTGTAGGATTTGATCGTGACATCGAGACCCGCATCGCGGTAGAAGCCCAAATCTTTGGCAACATAAATTCCGGCGAATTGGAACTGGTTGAGCCATTGCAGTTGCACGGAGACTTGCTCAGTCTTAGCGCAAACGGGAGACACCATGGACAGGATAAAAATAAAAACAACGCACAGGTATTTTGCAATCATGGAGGCTCTCCTTTTTTTGGCCTTTTCTAATCGTACCATGTGAGAGAGAATGCTCAACTAGTTCCATATAAGGTTTTTTTGCCCATACAGCAAGCATTTATGAGTTTTCTGTTTTGTCGGAAAAATTGGCTGTGTTAGAGAGTACTCTAATGTTGTGGTGGCATGATAAAGGGGGGCAGTAGGGTGGAATAGACCTCATTCGCTTTGATGATTTGATTGTAAGGGGTATGCTGAAGGAGAAGTAATGCTCTGTTGCTGTCTGAGCCGAAGCGTGTCGACTCAGACAATTCAAAACAGGATTCTGAATGTCGTCGGGTGGCACCTGACGACGTGATTCTTTAAGGGGGAACGCTTTATGACGATACAAGACAGACATGACATTCTGACTCGACTGATTGATCTGGCAAGCGCTGACACCTATTATCACGATCTTTACCGGCAACGTGCGTCATTCTATCTGCAACAGGAACTGTCGCAAGATGCTTATCATGCGTACAAAAAGATGAAGATTCAAAAAGGCGCTTTGCCCAACCAGATCCGTAATGCCATTTTGCAGAAAGACTGGCAGACGGTCAAAGAGCTGACTGAGCAGGATAAAAAGATGCGCAGCGAGTTGCAGCGGCGCGCTGAATCGGTGGTGTTTGCAGAAAAGATCTATGAACCGGTTGACGTGGCCATTGATCCGTTTTCTCCCGGAATGCACACACTGGTCGGTTTAACCATGGGCCGGTTGAAAGAGTTGCACCGGAAAACTGTTGTTTCGCTGCAGAAACTCAGCGAAAAAGACAACGACTGGCGTGGGTTTTACCAGCAACGTCTTGAGGTATTTAACACGCTGTCGATCAGTGACGCGAGCATCGATGATGAGGAGCAGTTTGTTCCGGAAGTGGTGCTGGAAGAGGAAGCCGAGGAAGCTCTGGAGTCCGGCAATATGGCCCGCCTTGAACAACTGGCGGAAAAAATCCTTGAGGGCAAAAACGATGATGGTCAACCTACCTCCGAGCAACTTCTTGCCGATAAACACCAGCATCCCGATGATTTTCTCTATCAGTTTTCACCTGCAGTGATCGAACGTGCGGCTCAATTTGGTTTGAGCCATTATCAGGTTGCTGAAAACAGTCAGGAGTATGCGCCGTTGTCCCGCTTTGCCTGGCATCCAACGTTTACCGATGTTGAAGATCGTGAACCCCATGTGTTGCAGGTTCCTGATATTCCTTTTGACGACAACACTCCGGAAGCGCTCAAGGCGCGGATTCAGATGTTTGCCGTTCATCCCTTTATCAACTCCTCGGGGGTGCGTTTTCTGCCGCACATGGTGGCGGAAGATCTCCTTGTCGAAGATTTTCCCGAGCCGGAAGCTGGTGGCGTGTTTCCGGATGGTGGTTTGCTGAAGTTTTTGGGATTGAATCAGCGCAGCTTGCTTGATCGCCAAACCATTGAAGCGGCTCTGCTTGCCCATGGCAACACGTTTGTCGAACAGGAACTGGGTCTTGACCCGCGCCAGTTCAAGCTGGTGTGCATTCCGGCGGATCTGCATCTGCGTATCGGTCAGGACAGAGGTTGGGGCCAGCAAAAAATCTGGACCCACTTTGATGGTTACATGGTGATGGAGGCTGGGCGTCGTCGTGCTCTGGCCGGTGGGGATGTGCGCTATGGCGGTATTTATGATCTTCTCGGGATCAGCCGCAATTACAGTTCAGAACGGATTATCACGCGCTTTGCCGTGGTTCAGCGCAAACGTCTGGCCGTCTGGCAGAATGGTCTCTGATCCGCCTATCGCACACACAATATTTTTTAAGTGGCGGTCGGGGACGCGTGCCTCGGTCGCCACTTTGCCTGCACGAAAGATTATGTGGTCGGTTTGAACGGGGTCGGATTGGCGAGGAGGGCGGCAAGGTCGTTGGCCGGCAAAGGTTTGCTGAACAGATAGCCCTGGATCGAATCGCACTCGCACATGGCCAGAAACGCGTACTGCTCGCGGGTCTCAACGCCTTCGGCAATGGCATGAATCCCGAGGCTGTGAGCAATGCCGATAACGCTGTTGGCCACTGAGGCGGCCGTGGCATCCGACGCCACATCGAGGATAAAAGAGCGATCAATTTTAAGGCAATCAATCGGAAAACGGCGCAGATAGTTGAGGCTCGAATAGCCGGTGCCGAAATCGTCGAGGCTCAGGGCAAAGCCGATTTGTTTGAGCTCGGCCAGGAGTTTGGCAATCCTGTCCGGGTCCTCCATGACCATGCTTTCTGTCAGTTCCAGATCAAGCCAGTGCGGGTCGATATCGAATTCATGGAGAATCGTCTGGATGCTCTCCACAAAGTCACTTTGAAGAAATTGCCGCGCAGACAGGTTAACGGCAATTTTGATTGGTGGCAATCCTTGCGCTTGCCAGGCTTTAAATTGACGGCAGGCTTCACGAAGGACCCATTCGCCCAAGGCGATGATCAGACCCGTCTCTTCCGCCAAAGGGATAAAATCGTCGGGTGAGATCATCCCCTTATCCGGGTGGTTCCAACGTACCAGGGCTTCGCAGCCGTCTATTTTTCCGGATGCAATTTTGACTTTAGGCTGGTAGTGGAGAACAAATGAGCCCAATTGCAGTGCCTGACGCAGGTCACCCTCCAGTTCCAATGCTTTATGGGCGCGGGTGTCCATCTCTTCGGAGCAAAACTGAAATCCGTTGCCCCCCTGTTTTTTGGCCTGATACATGGCGGCGTCCGCGTGACGCAGGAGGTCTTCCGATTGTTCACCATCGCGTGGATAAAGGCTGGCGCCAATACTGGTGGTGATCCTCAGCTCACGATTGCCGAGTGGAAACGGTTGCTCAAAAGCATTTAAAATTTTCTGGGCCATGATGCGCGCGTCTGCGGGGTGATTAACATGCGTCATGACAATAGCGAACTCATCTCCTCCCAGTCGCGACAAGGTGTCTCCGGGGCTGATGCAGGCCGACAAACGCTCTGCGACCGCCAACAGAACAGCGTCGCCCTGGCTGTGGCCAAGGCTGTCATTAATGACTTTGAAACGATCGAGATCAAGCAGGAAGACGGCTGTATTGCGTTGAGCACGCTCAGCATGAACAATCGCCTGCTGAATGCGGTCATCCAGCAGGACACGATTTGCCAGGCCGGTCAGGGCATCATGGTTGGATTGGTGTTCAAGCTCTTTTTCATACTTTTTGCGAATAGTGATATCGCGAACAAAGGCGACATGGTTTTCCTCATTGTTGAACAGGCATTGGCTTGCCGATACTTCGACAGGGAAAATGCGCCCGTCTTTGCGCTGGTGGCGGGTTTCGAATACCTGTTTCGGGTCTGACTTCATTCTTTCCCATTGCTCAGCCCAGCGCTCAGCAGGAAAGTCAGGATCGATATCCCACAGGTGCAGTGACTCCAGCTCCGAGGCCGAGTAGCCCAGAGAGTGGCAGGCCTGATCGTTGACAAACAGAAAACGGCCCTCATCGTTGATCCAGAAAATCGCTTCAGAGGCTTGCTCAATAGAAAAGCGGAAACGACGCAACACTTCATCGGTTTTTCTTTTTTCAGTGATGTCCTGTACCAGAGCCATGGCCCCGGTAATCGCGCCGTTTTCCGACTTAAGCGGCAGGGAAGTATAGAGAACCGTGCGTCGCACGCCATCAGTGCAGGCAATGTCAATTTTTTCCCGCAGGCAGGTCTCGCCCCTGCTCAGGGAACGTGAGATCCCCCATTCGTCAGGGTGTACAGGTTGGCCGTTGTCGCTCCACCATCCCTGAATCTCAGCATACCCCTGAATGTCGTTATAGGCCTGAATGCCGAATTCCTGCAGCAGACCATGGGCAGCGAAGTTACAATCCACCACATTTCCTTCACGATCAACAACCCAGATTCCTGTGGGGATGGTCTCAACAACTTTGCGAAACAGGGCTTCGCCGTAGAGTGCACGCTTGATGGCATTACGTAACAGAAAAAATAACACCATTGCCGTGCAAAACACAAAGACGCTGCCTTTCCATGTCTGTAGTTTGGATAATGACAGCAGGTCAATGCCCAGCGCCAGCAACAAACTGTCTGAGAGGTAGATCCACAACAATGAAATCAGTGCATACGTCAGAGCAATGCCCGATGCCGTTGACAAAAAAGTGGATTTTTTAGATGGACGATAGGACACGAGATAACCTCACACGATACACTCTGCTGACGTAATGATTGTTTGTTAGGGTGAAAATAACCTCATAAGAACAGTAGCTTCCATGTTCTTTCTAACCACATTACATTGATTTTTATACCAGGACCAGTAAAAATAACAGCTGTCTCATTGAGCGAAGAAAATGCGAAAGAGGGATGGGTGTTGTTTGATGAGGCCGGTTGAGGAAGCGCTCCACAACCGGCCTGCAACGAGAACCAAAACCAAAGGCAAAAAGGCGACGGCAAAGAACTATTTTCCTGAGCCTTGTCCCTTGCCCATCCCCATGCCCATACCCGCTCCTCTGCCCATGGCCGAACCGCGCATCATTCCCTGTGCAGGAGGTTCCTCGGGCAGACTGACGCCGCGTTGTTTTGCGCGCTCCTGCATCGTGGCGTGATGCTCTTGACGAATTTTCTGACGCTGCTCAGCGGTTTTGGCATTTCTCATTCTGGCACGGAACTCCATGCGCTCCTGCTGAGTCATCAGTTGACTGCCGTAAATCTTCTGTTGCTGCTGCATCTGTGTTTGAGCGGCATCCTGTGCAGTAACCTGTTCTGCAGCAAAGGCAGCCCCAGCATAAAGCAGTAAGGCTGTTGCCAGCGTTAATAGGAAAAACAAACGTTTCATGACACCCTCCTGTTGTAAGACATTGAAAAAAGCGCAGATCCTCGAGCTTTGACTCTCAGAGCGAGACCTAACAGGCTGTTGAAAAACAGACTGTGGAGCCCATGGACGGGCGATCAAAATCAAGGACAGGTTTTCAAGCCCTTGATTTTGTGAGCAAGACGGAAATCGCATTTTCGGCTTGCGTCGTTGAAAAATCCCCGGATGGGACTTTTTCAACATCCTGCTAATAATCAAACTTTAAAGGGCTTTGGGGGTTCGTCAAGTCGCCAGCGTCGTGTTGCCGGCCCAAAGGGGCATGATTCCGTTCAGGTTCTTCGCTTGCAGTACACTGATGAAGGGATTAAGAGTGTGGGAAATGCACAGGGGACAAAACGGTTAACTCAAATGTGGCTGAGGAACGCCAGGGGCGTCTGGGGGGGTACTGTCGGCCGTCAAAGCTGCTGTTTTGACACTTGTTGCACAAAAGAAGGCGGCACTGCGCTCTAAATCGGCCGAGGTTGCAGTAAATTCTTCAGCCGTTGATCCGATTTGTGTTGCTGCCGCGGCGTTAACCTGTGTCAGTGAGTTGAGCTTACTGCTCGCTTGATTGACGTTGGCGGCCTGGTGCTGTTGCTGTGTGCAGGCGTTGGAGATTTCAACAATTTGTTCAGAGGTTTCCTGGATCTCCGGGGTGATTTTACTTAAGAGATGTTGCGCCTCCTGGCTGACTTTGAGACTGCTCTTGGCGATGGCTGTGATCTCTGCGGCCATCTGTTGACTTCGGTCCGCCAGCTTGCGCACTTCACCGGCAACAATAGCAAAGCCTCTGCCGTGTTCAGCAGCCCGTGCCGCTTCAATGGCGGCATTGAGTGCCAGCAGATTGGTCTGGCGAGAGATCTCGTCAATCATTGAAATATGATCGACGATGCTGCGCATGGCCAGTGAAGTCTGGTCAACTGCTGCGTTGGCTGTTGCCACGTCGACGCTGGCTTGCATGGCATTGTTTTTGGTTACCTCGGCGCGCTGGGCGGTTTGTTGGATATGGCTGGTGATCTCATTCATCGACAGCGTGATGTTGCTGGCCAGATCGGCCTGCTCAGATGCACCCGAGGCCAGTTGTTCCGAACTGACCGCCATCTGGTGACTGCCGCTGGCCACATGGCTGGCAGCCAGCTGCACGTCACCGATAATGGTTTGGATTTCACCGGCCATGGCATGAATGGTGTTCATCAGCGCCCCGGCCTCGTCGCGATTTTGGGAGGTGGTTGTCTGACTTAAATCTCCGTGGGCAATTGCTTCGGCTGCCGCAGATACTTTTTTTAACGGACCAACAATGCTTGTCATGATCAGGTAGGAAAAGAACGCACCTGCCGCGGTATAAACCGCGGTACAGATGATGAGGAGCTTGGCATCCGGCAGATAGTAACCGATGGTGCCGATGCCGATCAGCCCCAGACTGTAGCAGGTCGCCAATAGTGTCACTTTAATGCGGATGCTGAGGTTCAAGTAAATTTGGAGCAGTGCGCGCATAGGTTTCTCCTTGATTGGCAGCCTGGTGATGCCGTGAGCACGTGCTCTCTAATGTTTAGAATATTTTGTCTAAAAAAGCAAATGCCTCATTGAATCGACAACGACTTAATCGCCAAGCCGTGTTCCAGTGCAAAAAAAATTACGCCTCACGCTTCGAGTAAAAACGAACATTGTATGCTGCGGCGTAATGGTCGAAAGAGCCGGTTGAGTGTCGTTTTTTTAACTGCACAGTAGAATTTTACCCGGCTGTGTATTTTGTTCCCAGGCTTCTATGGCGGTAGGCCACTGGTCGAGACGAAAGCTGCCGATCACAGGGAGCAATTCAGGAGTGTTGCCCAGCAATGACCAGAGTGCCTGTTTGGCTTGATCGAGTTGTTCCGAAGACATGCGATTGAGCCAGTCATCAACACCAAAGCCGTACCAGCGTAAATTTTTAAACAATACGATGGAACTTTTTAACGTGATAGGGGCATCGTCGAGAAGGCCATAAGTGATCAAATGACCACCGGGGGCGATCACTTCGATCAGGGCCAGGGTTGAAGGGCCACCGACAGCGTCAACAATGCCTTGAAACTTCAGATCGCTTGAAAGCACCTGCAATGCCTGTTGTACCGATGCTCCTGTGGCAAGGATGCGTTGGTCGGAGTTTTTGACCACATGGCTGCCGTTATTTTCCCGGATAAGTAAAAAAGGTTCGAATCCCTGACTCAAGGCAATTGCCGTCAACAGCCGAGCTACCCCGGAGTTGCCGGCGGTTATCAGAAGTCGGTCGCCGGGACGCAGGGCGCAGGAATCGAGCAATCCCCAGGCGGTCAGTGGGTTCAGTGGAAACTGGCAAGCGATTTCATCCGTAATGGTGTCGGGAACCGGGTAGACCTTGGTGGCTGGGGCAACAGCATACTCTGCCCATGAGCCCGGACTGCGAAACGCCACCCGATCTGCGATGTTGAATCCTGTTACATCGGAACCGATTGCGGCAATCGTGCCGACGCCGTCAAATCCGGCGACCTGAGGAAACTGCGGGGTGACCCGGTAGCGTCCGGCAATAAACATAAGGTCCGCGGGATGGATCGGTCTCTTGCTGACCCGAATCAGAAGCTGGTGCGCTTCTGGAGTCGGCGAATCCATGTCACGCAATTCTAGAACCTCTTCGGCGTGACCGGGGTGCTCAAAAACAATGGCTTTCATCATAGCGTCCTTTTTTTAGCAGGATGTTGAAAAACGTTTCGTTCGGGGATTTTTCAACAGCGTGAACCGAAAATGCGATTTCCGTCTTACGGACAAAATCAATGATCTGAAAAACAGTCTTTGATTTTGGTCACTCGTCCATGGGCTTTCTAGCCGCCTGTTAGGCGGCGCAGGCTGTTGACAAACAGGCTCCCCGAGCCCAAGGACGGGCGAGCCAAAAACAAGGAGAGGTTTAACTCCTTGTTTTTGTAAGTGAAGCAAAACCGCGTTTTTGCGAAACGGCCATGACAAAGTCCCTGGATGGACTTTGTCATCAAACTGAGTCGCCTGTTAGGCGGCGGCTTATTTTTTCCAGCAGGGATTGAAGTTGTTCCCGTTCCGTGGCATCAAGACAAGACATGATCCGGTTGACCCGCTGATAGTGCTGTGGCAGGACGTTGTCCAGAAGTTCAAGACCTGCCGCAGTTATGATCACCACAAGGGCGCGTCGGTCTTGAGCATGGGGTTCACGAGTAACAAAGCGGGATTTAACCAGCCCATCGATAACCCCCGTCATGGTCGCGCAGCTGACTCCGGTGCCTTTGGCGAGTTGCGAGATCAACAGGCCGTCAGGATTGCGTAACAGCAGAATCAAGACAAAAAATTTACGTTGTGACAGGTTGTATTCTGCAAGAAAACGATCAAGGTTGTGTTGGCAATCCGTAGAGGTGCGCATCAGATCCAACCATGCCTGGAGTAGCGGCGGTTCAAGTTGCGGGTAACGTTTGGCCAGGGTGGCGAGGGTTTCGGCATCGGGCAGGTCAACAATATCCAGCATACACAGGTCTCCACTATATGTTTATGTTGCAGATATTAAGTAAGCTAAGTAGTTTGTCGGTAAAAGTCAAGCTGTAAGGCGGCAACATGCAGTTGAATCTTCGCGCTGTTTGCGTGTACGGTGGTGTTCGCCGAGGCAACCGTTGAAGGTGTGGAGGGGGAGAGATGGTCAAGGAGTCGTCAAAATTTCTGTTCGGAGCATTTGTGCTGCTGGTGTTGATGCCGACTGTCTGCCTGGCCGCAGGCGAACCGCAGCCGTTGTGGATTTACGAAAGTACCGATGCCGGGGTGGCCCTGTATCATCAGCAGGATGCGGCGGAAGGGTTGCTGCCATTTAAAGCTGTTGCTGAACTCAATATCGCCAGTGAGCAGATTGTTCTGGCGTTGCTCGAAGCCGAACAAAAACCGTTATGGGCGCCAAAGCTCAAGGGAACAACCGTGCATGCCACGTTGGCGGCCAACTGCTTTCAGTACAGCGAATATTACACAACGCCGTGGCCGTTCAAGGACCGGGAGTTTCTTCTTCTCGGTACGATTGCCCGTCAAGGAGAGACTATTGTCTTTTCCGCTGTTGATGCACCGGACCGCCATTTTCGTGATGATCGCCATGTGCAGGCCAATATTCATGAGTTGACCTTTGCCGTGATCCCCTTAGCGACCAACCGGACTCGGGTGGAGTTTACCTTCTCCGGTGATCTGGGTGGTTGGATTCCCGACTTTGTTCAGGAGATTATTCAGAAGCGTTGGCCGGTCCGTTTTATCCAGGCGTTGCAAGGCTATCTGCGCAACAACACGTTAGATGAAAGCGAGCGCTATCGATTATTGGAAAAAGTATTGGCTTACGACCAGAGAGAAAGCGTTGCCCTGGTCGACTAGGGCAACATGAAGAAGTGGGCCGACAGGGTCGATAAATGACCCTGCCGACATCATGTGTTCTCAGACGACGAGTTTGGAGATCGCCTTGAATTCCGGAGCGCTGGCATCGCGCACCAGTTCAAACAGCACCGATTCCACATTGGTCAGAATCGCACCGGCTTGTTGCATCCGGCTCAACGCGTTGTCGCGGTTGACGTCAGAGCGTGAGCAGGTCGCTGTGATCGGTACATGCACCTGATAGCCTGATGCCATCAGATCAAGAACCGTTTGTAACACGCAGACATGGGTCTCCATGCCAGTGACAATAATCTGCCGACGTCCTTGTTTGGCCAGCTCCGGCTTAAAACAACCTTCGCCGCAACAGCTGAAGGTTGTCTTTTCAACACAGGTCATTTCTTGTGTTGTGCTGCGGATGGCTTCAACCGTTGGCCCCAGGCCTCTGGGGTACTGTTCTGTCGCCAGGACCGGAACATCAAGGATTTTCATCCCGGTTTGCAGTCGGGTAATGGCCTGTTCGACAGAATCGCGATGACTCATCGCTGTCACCAGCCGTTCTTGAACATCAATAACCAGCAGCAGTGCGTTGTCTTTGTGTAACAATGTTGGATGCTGTTCCATTAGGACTCTCCTTGTTTTGATAGCATGACAAATATTGGTCTAGCATGTGAAACAAACACTGTTTTGTCAATAGTGTGTTGTCGGCAGCGCTGGAAAGGTTTCGTTTGCTGGGTGATGCAGTACACTGAAGAGACCGTTGCGCAAATGAATTTTTTACTTCAAAGGAGACCGTCATGCACACGCCGGAAGATGATTTTTATCGCTGTTTGATCGACGCCATGCTCAATGGAGCATTTTACGATCATCCGGTTTCCGATGTGACGTTGATCGAAACCCATATTTCATGGGTGTTTCTGGCCGGCGATTTTGCCTATAAAGTCAAGAAACCGCTAGATTTCGGTTTTCTTGATTTTTCAACGTTGGCAAAACGCAAGTTCTGCTGCGAGGAAGAGGTGCGCCTTAACCGGCGGCTGGCGCCAGAGATTTACCTCGATGTGGTGGCCATTGGCGGAGATGACAACGGCCTTTGCCTTAATGGGCGGCCAACACGTGAGTACGCTGTAAAAATGCGTCGTTTCGATCAACCGCAGCAGCTCGACGAGATGCTGCGTGCCGGGCAGCTCAGCGCCGAAAAAATGGATTGTTTTGCAGAAGCTATGGCCGCGTTTCATGACCGGGCCTTGGTTGCGGATCCCTCCAGTCACTTCGGCACTGCTGCGGTGGTGTATGCGCCGGTAGCGCAGAATTTCTATCAAATCCGCAGCCATCTTCCTGATGGCGAGCTGGAAGAACAGGTCACTCGCTTGGAGGTGTGGAGTCGCACGGCTTATGAGCGACTGCAAAGTATGTTGACGCAGCGCAAGGCGCAAGGGTTTATCCGCGAGTGCCACGGTGATGCCCATCTTGCCAACATGGCCTGGTACCACGATGCACCGGTGTTTTTTGACTGCATAGAATTTAATGCTGATCTGCGCTGGATCGATGTGATGAACGAGGTTGCTTTCCTTGTCATGGACCTGGATGACCGCGGACGTCAGGATCTCGGTTGGCGCTGTTTGAATCGCTATCTGGAAAATACCGGTGATTATGCCGGGGGAGTCGTGCTTACTTTTTATAAAGTCTACCGAGCGTTGGTGCGCGCCAAAGTGGCGTGCCTGCGTCTGGCCCAGTCGGGGTTGACCGACGTGGAACGTGCGGCTGACATGGCGCTGGTGCGTAGTTATCTCAACCTTGCCGAAGGCTATACCCAACCACGGCAAGCACAACTGATCATCACCCACGGCCTGTCAGGCTCGGGTAAAAGCACCTTTGTCAATGAGCTGGCTCCGCAACTTGGCGCGCTTTGCCTGCATTCAGATCATGAGCGCAAACGGTTGTTTGGTCTGGCCATGGATGAACAGAGCCGCTCGCCGATTCGTGGCGGTATCTATTCTGCAGACGCCAGCCGCAAGACCTACACCCACTTGTTTGAGTTGGCTGACACGCTGCTGAGCGCGGGGCTGACAACCATTGTCGATGCCACCTTTCTCAAACAGCAGGATCGCGAACGATTTTGTCAACTGGCAAAGCGTCACCGGGCTTTGTGGACAGTGCTTGATTTCAGAGTGCCCGAGGCTGAGCTGCGCCGTCGTATCCGCCAACGCACCAAGCAGGGCACAGCCGTTTCCGAAGCCGGTGAAGATGTGCTGAATGTTCAGATTGATGCGGCTGAACCGTTAGACGCTGCAGAGAGGCCGCGTTGTATTTCAATCTCGGCGGCATCTGACCTGAAGGACGTTGTTGAGCAAATTGCTAATTTTTGAAGCGAAATATCCCAGTTACCGGATTTTGAGGGCAAAGCCCCAAACGGTATGATGAACGTCGAAGACCAACGACTTCAAACTCCATGGTGTAAGCTGGAACTTCTCCACTGAACGAGGTAAGATGAGTTCCTCTTTGAACGGACTTGCCATGCCTCTTGAGTCCTTTGTTTCAGAAAACCCTCTTGGAGTTGGGCGAATTTATGAAAACCTTGATTGCCGGTGTCGTAACGCTCGCGCTTGTCGCGGTCTTCTCAATTCTGTCCGTACAGCTCTGGGGGGAAAAAGAGGAAGGGATGAGCCAAGATGTTCCCCTGACGATCACGGCCCAAATGACCGTTGGCCAATTTGCCGAGATCAATCATTTACCACGGCCATTATTGAAGGACATTTTCTCCCTGGCCTCCAAAGAGCAGCTTGAACAACCTATTCGTGACTTCGGGTTGTCGTTGGACCAGATCATCACACAGGTCAATCAAAAGCGGGCACTGAGCGAAGAGCACGCGAGCAAAAACTGGTTTAAAATCCCACTGAAATTTGCCCTGTGGTTTATTTTTTTGCTGATGAGCTTTGTCTTGTTGCGGCGAAAGAAGATCACCCGCAAAACCCGCGTCATCCTTTACGCCTGCAGTTTTATTCTTTTTGGTGTGGTGCTCGGAGCCGATCCCAGCCCCATGGGGACCGTCAAAGATGCCATTGTTCTTTATGGCACCAAAGGCGTGGTGTTCAAGCCACGGCTGGTGGCGTTTGGTGTTTTTACCTTAACCGTGGTGCTGGCCAACAAGTTCATCTGCTCGTGGGGCTGCCAGCTCGGCACCTTGCAGGATTTTATCTTTCGTCTCAATCGCAACGGCAACGATTCGGGGCCAGGGCGGCTGCCGCAATTTAAGATCCCCTTTGTCGTCAGCAACACCGTTCGCATTCTGTTCCTGGTTGCCCTGACCTGGGTGGCTTTTGTTTGGGCCTACGATATCAGCCATGAGATTGATCCGTTCAAGATCTTCAAACCGCTGAAATTGTCGTTGTGGGGATGGGGTTTTGTTGGCGGGATTCTGCTGGGCAGCCTGTTTGTCTACCGGCCGTGGTGTCATCTGTTCTGTCCGTTTGGCCTGACCGGCTGGCTGTTTGAAAAGCTCAGTGTGTTCAAGATCAAGGTAGACTATGACAAGTGCATCGACTGCCGGTCTTGTGAAAAAGCCTGCCCGAGCACGGTTATGAAGGCTATTCTTGATCAGGATAAACGGGTCATTCCCGATTGCTTTTCCTGTGGCAACTGCCTGGAATCCTGTCCCACCGATGCGGTGTCTTTCTCCCGAGGCCGACGGCAGAAGCCGCCCGTTGATGGAGGAGCGGCGTAGATGTGTGGTAAAGCAGGAATGGTGACAGACTCGGGACCGTCTCCACGGTGTCCGGGGACGGTCCCGAGTTCAGGTCAGATCCTAAAACGTCCAGCGTAATCCACCGTAATAAAAAGCCGGATCAATCAGGTTGAGGCTGTCTGAATCGCTCAAGCGATTAAAGAGATTATCAACGCCCACATACAGCTCCAATTGCTCCGTAAGCTTCTGTCCGGCGTAGAGGTACCACAGAGTCACAGCATCGCTGTCATCATCGGCAAATTCCTTATCGCCGATATAGCGCATACGAATGTTGGCGGTGAAACCGCTGTCTTGCGGATGCCAGGCCAGCTTCGCCATACCCTGGTAGTCGGGCTGTCCTTCGAGATCGTCCTTGGTCTCTTTGTTCTCCGTATCGAGATAGGTCACATGAGCACTGAGGCTCAGCGCGTAAGGCAGTTGAAGATGGCCTTCGACTTCGATTCCCTGCATGCGCGCTTCGGTGATATTCTGGTGGGTGTAATAGGCGACTTTGCTTGGGCCGCTGCCGGTTGAATGACTGAACACCGCTTCGATCAGATCGTCAATTTCGTTGTAAAACGCAGTGACGCCGCCCCTGAAGCGTCCATAGCTTCCCTGCAGGCCCAGCTCATAGCTCTCGGAGCTTTCCGCATCGAGATCAGCATTGGGTTGATAGACCTGCTTGCCCTGTTGGCGATAGGACGTGACAAATAACTCCGACAGCGAGGGCGCGCGAAAACCTTGACTGTACGATGCCTTGATCTGCCAACTCGGATTGAGGTGGTAGACCAGAGACAGGCGCGGGCTGATTTGAGAGCCAAACTCGGAGTGTTCGTCAAAGCGTGCTCCCACTACCAGATACAGCGGTCGGGCGATCTGCAGTTCATCCTGCAAAAACACACTGGTGTTGTGTAAATCTTCATCACTGCCGGACGCATCCTCGCGCTCTTCTTGGCGATATTCCGCTCCCATGGTCAGATAATGGGACGCTACCGCCAGAGAATAGTGGGCTTCAACCTGCTGCAGGCAATGTTCCGCATCTTCTTCGTCGCTGACTGGCGCATCCGGGTTTTTCATGACAATGTCGTTGTCATGGTCGGAGCGGTAGGCCTCCACCCGCAAACGACTTCCATTGTCGAAATCCCCCTGGTAGGTAAGGAAGGTATTCAGGCGTTCCTCTTCGCTTTCCCTCACGCGCGCGGCTTTACGGTAAAAACGATCCCCTTCCTGGTCCATGTGGATGCACTCAAACCCAGCGATCAGTTCATGACCGGGAGCCAGGTCATAGGCGACGCGTCCGGCACCTGACGCCAGTTGGATATCGTCGCCGTCCTCGGGCAGTTCGCCATCGATTTCAAAAGGGTTTTTGTTTTCAACCTGCGCCGAAAAAATCGTGCGGATTTTGCCAATCCCGCCGCCGACAACCGCTGCGCCACGATAGCGATCGGATTGCCCGTAGGTGTCGTTTCCGTAGCGGGCGTCCACTTCGAGCAACGCAGACTCCGTAGGATTGCGGGTGATGATATTGATCACGCCGCCCAGAGCGTCGCTGCCGTACAGAGCCGATCCCGGCCCGCGGACGATCTCAATCCGTTCAATGAGTGTCACCGGCAGTTGGTTGATATCGATAAAATCTTTGTACCCGGCACTCCAGCGGCGACCATCGATCAACACCAGCGTATGTTTGCTGCCGGTGCCGCGAATTCCCGGCACCTGAGCGCGACCGGTTTCATTTGAAACCACCAGCCCGGTGCTCCACTGCAGCGCTTCGCTCACGGTCACCGCGCCCAGCTCAGCAATCTCCTCGGCACTCACCACCTCAATCGTGCCGGGAGCGTCCTCAACTGTCTTTTCGGACAGGGTCGCGGTCACGACAATGTCCCCTGTCAGGGCGTCATCCGAAGCCGGTGCCGCCAGAGTCGACAATGGCCAGGCCAGACAGGCCACCAATAGCAGGGCAATTTTCTTTTCCATTTCTTTTTCCCCTCAGTGCAGAAATACAAAAGGACTGCACGCCGAATGCGGCAACCCAAAGAATTCACGCAAAAAAACAAGGTTTAGCAGGGTATTGAAAAACACCCTGCGGAGCCAAGATGGTCGGCCAAAATCAAGAAAGGATTTTCAAGTGCTTAATTTTGTAAGCAAGACGGAAATCGCATTTTTGGCGTGCGTCATTGAAAAGGCCGCGGATGGGACTTTTTCAATAGCCTCCCAGTGCTTAAGCGCGCTGATATTTATTCAGGCAAACACTAAGTGAGGTCAGCAAGGCTGTCTGTGATGGGTGTCACGCGCCGGTTGAGAATTTCATTTTCAAAAAGATGTGTGGCAAGGGAACTCTCGCCAGCCGTGGATAGCTGTTGAAAGGGTTGCAGTGATGAAGGGAGCTGGGGACAGATCGTATAAGGATCGTGCCAGGCCCAGTTAAGCGCACGTTAAAACGGTGGCCATGGCTTTGATCTAACCATGAAGGAATTTCTCAACCATTTTGACGGGATCTGCTCCTGATTTGAGATGGATTTTTTTGCTGGTAAAACGTTCCATAAAGTTTGCGACCAGCCATTCTTCCGCTACCGCTGTTGCCAGTGATGATCATTCTCATCTCTGTATGCTTTCAGTGGGCGGTTAGATCTTATCTCGTGGTGCAACGCACTCGAACAGGTCGCTAAACGAGTCCATGACGGCGTCGGGGGAAAAGGCGGCCCCTTCCTCGCAACCTTGACGATATTTGCCGGTTTTTACCAAAATGCCATGCAGTCCGATGGCTTTTCCTCCGCCGATATCGGTTTCGATGTCGTCACCAATCATGGCAACATTCGATGCGGATAACTGCAGAGATTGCAGGGCCAGTTCAAAAAAGTCGCGACTTGGTTTACCAATCACCTTTGCCTGTTTAC
The DNA here is from genome assembly GCF_000167355.1 of Desulfuromonas acetoxidans DSM 684. Lineage (NCBI taxonomy): Bacteria > Pseudomonadati > Thermodesulfobacteriota > Desulfuromonadia > Desulfuromonadales > Desulfuromonadaceae > Desulfuromonas > Desulfuromonas acetoxidans. The sequence continues at coordinate 138,271 of NZ_AAEW02000004.1, read as the reverse complement.
CACTAACGTATTCCAACCCGGCTACAAACGCACCGATGTCGACCTGAAGCCCTTCTTCACCCTGGAAAAACTTGTTTTTGTGCATGGCGATCAGCTCGGCTCCGGCATGGAGCTGTGAAAAGATGGTGTTGATGAGAGGGTAACTCCACGCAGCGCCAATGTCGCCGATAATCACGTAATCCGGCCGCTCATTGTTTCTGGGAAAGTCGGCAAATGCCGGTAGGACACTGTCACGAACCACTGGGTTGATTGTTGGACGGCCCAATCCGTTGAGGAACTGCACTGTGGCCGAAATCGGGCTGAAAACTTCCTCTTCATGGACGCTAAATCCCAAGCGCCTTAGTTTTTGAACAACGGACGCGGCAGTGCGCGTTGTCGTATTGGTCAGGTAGCGCCGAGGAATGTTCTCATCATCCAATCGCTTCAACACCTGCTGAGCGCCGGGCACCGGTGTTTCACCAACATAAAGGACGCCGTCGAGGTCGATAAGAAGGCCATAAATCGTTGTTGGTAACGACATTGATGAACTCCTTTTTCTGGAAGGAACGCTTCGGTCGCCAAGCTGATTCGGCAAGGCGTCGTTTTAACAAAGGGATTTGTTTCTCGGGAGGGACAACAAAATTGACTATGCCGACAATAACGTTATTCAGTACTGACTCATATATAGGGTACATGATGTTGTGACAAAGGGAATGGTGCGAATGGTTGTCAGATCCGTTTTCTGTTACTTCCTATTTCTATGTAAAAAAGATGTGGCGTTTTAAATCGCTGGAAGAATGGTGGCAGGGATAAGGGAGATATAAAAGACAAAAGACAGAATAATTCATTTTTATGACCCGGAACTGCTGGTGCAGTTCCGGGTCATTTGGATTGGTCAGTTATGGAAGAACCAGCCCAGGTGCGTTTATTGGTGTTGTCGTTCCCGCCGGAATCGTAATGTTGCCATTCGAGCCAGTCCAGATCCAGACGCCGTCAGAACCGTCTACCGATCCAGAAATCGCGCCGTATTCAAGGGTGACGCCTGTACTGTTGGAAATCCATACCGTGACACCCCAGATATGGTCGTTCGCTGTGGCCGTGGAAGGTTCATGACCGCCGGTGGTCCAAGGGCCATCATCATAAACAAGTACGTAAGGACCGGGCCAGGCTCCGTTATATGTCAGGATACGGGTGTCAGCGTTGTAGCTGAATGATCCTTTCCAGGCTAGTCCACTGGTGTTGTCATAAGTGGCACTTGCTGAATCGTCAATAGTGAAGTTTACCGCAACATGGTTTGCCGGTTGAGCAAATTGTGTGGAGATCGTGATCGTGTCTATTGCGCTGTCATCTTCACCGTCATTGACGGTTAAGCTGAAAACATAATCGCCGTACACATCGACAGTGAATGTCGGTGTTGCTGACGTCACATCTGACAATGTTGCAGTGCTGGTTGCCGGGGCACTGGTGATCGACCAGGAATAAGTTAATGGATCACCGTCTGCATCACTGCTGCTACTGCCATCAAGGTTGACAGTATCGCCGACGGAGACATTTTGATCTTCCCCGGCATCGGCCACAGGTGTCGCATTGCCAAGAGTTGCGGTGATTGTTGTGCTTGATTCGGCACTGTCGACGCTGCCATCATTGACCACTAAGCCAACCTGGTAACTGCCCTCAGTATCTGCAGTAAACGAAGGCGATTGTGCAGATGTGTCGGAAAGTGTTGCCGTGCTGCCGCCTGGAACGCTGATGAAACGCCAAGTGTAGGTCAACGGATCACCATCAGTATCACTGCTGCCGCTTCCGTCCAGATTGACCGTGTCATCAACCAGGACATTCTGATCGGTTCCCGCATCAGCTACAGGTGCGGAGTTCGCTGCGGATGCAGTAATCAAAACCGTCTCATCAAGGCTGTCCGAAACGTCGTCACTAACAATCAGGTTCAGTTCGTAGTTCCCTTCAACATCCGCAGTAAACGTAGGTCGAGCTGCGGTATCGTCTGAAAGGGTTGCACTGCTGCCGGCAGGCAGGGATGAGAATATCCAGGAATAGGTGAGGGTGTCACCATCTTGATCGGTGCTGTTGCTGCCATCGAGTTGAACGACGGTGCCGAGAGTGACATTTTGATCTGGGCCAGCATCGGCTACCGGAACATGGTTGGTTGATGCATGGTGGTCATTGTCGCTACTGCATCCACCATTGAGAATTAGAAATGTAAAACACACGAGAATAAAAAGAATTTTTTTCATCGGGCCCCTCCCCCCATCCAATGATTGTTTAAACAGGTTAAAAAACGTATCCAAATGTAGCAGTCTGTATTAATTTCGGCAACGGTCTTTAATGATTGTGTGGCGATTTGTTTTAATTTTTTGAATGAAAAGGGCGGTTGGCAGAAAAGAAATGATTAGTATGAGGTGTCAGGATGGAAAAGGTTAGAAGGGTTGATGCTCTGACTTTAGCAAGTGATAGCCTCAATCAGAAAAGATTCGCTCTTAGTGTTGCCGGTCAATTCTTGAATTCGTCGGTTTTCAGCCAGCTTTTCACTCACCTTTAACGTCACTTCCAACTCCAACAAATAAGGCAGATTCCCAGTCACGGCCACACCAAACACCTCTTTCATCTTTTCCAGACATTCCATCTCCGCCGCCTGGGCGATCTGTTGCGGCATGGCGAGATAGTGGGTGGGGAAGTTGACGGACTCCTGATCAAGCTGGGCCATGAAGGCTTGTTTTTCTTCGCTGCTGAGTGTGGAGAAATCCAGTGTGCAATAGTGGGGATCCATGGTGGAGAGTAGCGCGCGGCAGGCCAGGGGGCGGTATGCATAGACGGAGCAGGCACCGTCCGCATCGAGCAGTGGGCAGGGGCCGACTTGCTCGCGGCTGGCTTTGAGGAAATTTTTCAGATCATTGTTGTCGCGGTCAATCTGTTTGAGCTTTTCGGCGTGAAGGTGGATCGCTTCAATCTGGTTGTCATTCAGGTGTGGAGCCAGGGCCACGGCTTCGGTGAGGGTACAGCGCACATTAAGCGAGCAGCAACCCGAACAGCCGCGTTTGCAGTGGATGGTGCCACCTTTGCCGACGAATTCACCGCTGCACAGGGTACAGAGCTGGTCGAGGAAGCGGTGCTTTTGCTGAGCGTGTTCAATAAGGGCGGTCCACACGGTGTCGTAATCCTAACGGTCTAGTTGATGTTGTCGATCTTGTTGACGATCTGGTCGGCGAGCTTGAGGATTTCCAGCTCAACATAGTCGTAGCGTGATTTGGAATGGTGGTTGCCGACGATCTCGGCGACTTTTTTCGTTTTGTCTGGATCAAAGCCGATTTTCTCTAGCAGCTCCGTGGCCACGGCCGGACCGTATTGCTCTTGGGTTTTGCCGTCGTTGTAGCCGAGTTGAGCCTCGGAGGGTTTGATGCCGACATCGTGGAGCACGGCACTGGCCAGCAGCAGTTCTTCGTCGACATGGTCATAGTGGCCGACCAGCAGTTCGGCCTGTTTAAGCACTTCAATGGCGTGGGTGATGCGGCGGTAATCGGTGTCGAAGAAATCAACCAGCGTCTTGATCAGTTGCCCTTTGAGCTGTTCGTGTTTCATGTCAGGCGCTCTCCTCGGTGGACGCCAACCGATCGGGATCGATCAGGCTGTCGCTGTTGTCGTGGATGTAAATGCTGCGGCTGGGAAAGGCGATCTCCATGTGGAGACCGTCAAGGATCTCCATAATTTTCAGACACACATCTTCGCGGGCTTCAAGGTAATCGCCCCACACCGTGGTCGTGGTGAAGCAGTAGATCAGGATATCCAGAGACGACGCACCAAAATCGGTAAAGTTGACCAGCATGAAGTCCTGCTGGATGGCCGGGTGGTTTTTCAGCATGGTGCGGATAGCGGCCACGGCGTCGCGCATCTGTTGCGGTGTGCTGTCGTAGGTGACGCCGACACTCATCTTGATCCGGCGCTTGGGCATGCGGCTGTAGTTGTTGAGCGAGGTGTTGGCGATGATGTTGTTGGGTACCGTGATCAGGGTCTTGGCAAAGGTGCGGATTTTGGTGGAACGGAAGCCGATCTCTTCCACCACGCCTTCAAGGTTATCGGTCTGAATCCAGTCGCCAACCCGGAACGGGCGGTCGAGCAAAATCATGATTGAGCCGAAAATGTTCGACAGGGTGTCTTTGGCCGCCAGAGCGACGGCGAGACCACCGAGGCCGAGTGACGCAAGCAACCCGGAGATGGAATAACCGAGGTTCTGGATAATCAACACGCCTGCCAGCACGAAAATAAACAGCCGCGCCGATTTGCGGATAAATGGCAGCAGGTGGTCGTCGAGCGGTGAGCCGGTATGATGCGCCCACTTGGCAATGGTGCATTCGAGAATGTCGACGGCATTGAACAGAATCCAGCCGATATTGAACGTGAATAGCGTCTTGATCAAAGCGTGGCCGAACTGCTTTAAATCGGTTGGTTCGCTGGGCAGTTGCAACACCTGCAGGGCGATAAACAGCCCGGCGATGAAAACGAGAAATTCCAGAGGACGTCGCAAACTCTGCAGCAGCAGATCATCAAAGGTGTTCTCGGTGCGATCCACCAGTGGTGAAATGACGCGGGTTAAAAGGCGACTGAACAAACGCTTGAAAATCAGGCACAGCAACACAATGCCCATAGCCAGAGCGTAGCGTTGCAGAGAAATATCAAAATACTCCTGTTGCAGCCAGGTATGGAGTTGCTCCATGGGCGATCCTCCGGTCGGGGTGGCAAATGAGGACAGTATAAGGAAGCCACCCGCCAGCGGCAACTATTTCGAACGATTTGTTGCGTGTCCGTGATCTCTTGACATTCAACAGCCTGAAGTTAACCACGGAGATACTGAGACACGGAGAAAGCCAGAGCACCTTTTGATTTGTGCTTTGTCGGCCTGTGTTTGTTTTGTCCGTGGCTAAAAGCGCTCTTTATCTTGGTCTTATCGCGCTCGCCGTGTTGCAACGGAGGCTATTTCCCCTGGCGCAGCACTGTGACCGTTTCGCCGCCGATACCCCAGTTGTCGGTATCCACTTCTTCAATGGTGACAACCGTGGTGGCCGGATTTTTGCCGAGCACATCAACCAGTAGTTGGGTGGCTCCTTTGATCAGCGCGGCTTTCTGTTCTTTGGTGGCTCCTTCGTTGGTGATACGAAAATGGACGTAAGGCATGTGTGTTCTCCTTGACTCAATTAAGAATAGGTGCTGGCGAGAAGTGGTCAAAAATAATGATGACGCCACCACAGACAATACAGCCTGCAGCAATACCCAGCGGCAGAAAAAAGCCGGCATGGGTGTCGGCAATCACTCCGGCAACGGCTGGACCGAACATCTGGCCGAGGCTGAACGCCGTGGTCAGAATGGCGGCGGCGCGCCGTGTATCCGTCGGCCTGCGGCGATTGCCTTCGGCCAGAGTCAAGGCGACGATGCCGAGAAAGGTGGCACCGAAGCTGACCGCTGCGAATAACACCTCGCCAATCGTAGTGGCGTTGATGCTGAACACAATGCCCACGGCTTGCAAAGCGTAGGCTGACAGCAGGGCTTTTTGGTAGCCGATGCGCCGCGCCAGGAGCGGCCAGATCAGGGTCGATGGGATCGCAGCCACTCCCACGGCAACCCAGCTATACGGAGCAAATCCAGCCAGGCCCGGTGTGTCGGTGATAATGGCGACGATAAAGGTGGCCGTAACAATGTAGCCAAACCCTTCAAGAAAATAGGCAACGGCTAATCGCCACAGCGAGTGTTTATGTTTTTGGGGGGCTGCGACGGGTTGTGTCGATGGACGGACCTCAATATGTCTGCGACCCACTGCCAGACCCAGCAGGGCCATGCCCAGGGCAAGTCCGCCCATGCCGAGCCAGGTGCCGGACCAGCCGTTAATCCGGTCAAGCCACGGCACCAGCAGTCCGCTCAGGGCTATGCCTGCGCCGATACCGCTGTAAAGCGCACCGAGCCATTGGCTGTGCCCACAACGGATCAGGGTTTCGGCAACTTCCGCAGTAATAACGATAAACAGGATGGCGCTGGTTAGTCCGCTGGCAAACCGCATGGCACTCCAGGCGATTTCCGACGTGGTCAGGCCCATGGTCAGGGTGGTGGCAATGCTGATGAAAAGAGCTGTGGCCGTAAGGACCCGATTGTGCAATAGCTTTGGTGCCAGCATGCACAGCACTGCGCCAACGAGATAGCCCGCGTAATTGATGGCTGCCAGACCGCCGGCCAGACTGTTGCTGATGCCGAGGTCACGTTGCATCAAGGGCAGAATCGGGGTGTAGGCAAAGCGGGCAATACCCATGGCCACCACCATGCCGAGCATGCCGCCGATCAACACCGTTAAAGCCGTCTGGTTGTTGTGCTGTGTCTGCATATTTGACATTCTACGGCGTTAAAAATATCATATCAAATGAAAGATAAAGATAAAAACCATTATAAAAAGTGATATCACATGGAGATCAACGAACTGAAAATCTTTTTGGCCGTGGCTCGACAGGGGAGTATCTCCCGTGCTGCCGAAGAGTTGAACTACGTGCAGTCCAATGTGACGACACGGATTAAACAACTCGAAGAGCGATTCGGTCGTCCTCTGTTTCATCGCAAAAGCAAAGGGGTGTGTCTCACCGCTTCGGGGCTGATATTGTGCGATTATGCGCAGCGGATCATTCAATTGACCGGCGAAGCACACGATGCCCTGAGCGAGAACGCCGTGCCGCAAGGGCCATTGGCCATCAGCTCCATGGAAACGACGGCAGCAGTGCGTCTACCGAGCTTGCTGGCCGATTATCATCGCCGTTATCCTCAGGTTGCCCTCAATCTGGTCTCGGCGCCTTCGGCGGAATCGTTGAAAAAGCTGCTTGATTATCAGGTGGACGGCGCATTTATCGCCGGTGAAGTTGACCCGCAGGCCATCGAATCGTGCGAAGTCTTTGAAGAGGAGCTGGTGCTGGTGGCGCCGTTGGATATTGATCCCCTCACTATGGAGAGTCTGAAGATCCTGGTGTTTCGTCCCGGATGTTCTTACCGGGCGCGGCTGGAAAACTGGTTGCGGCAGAACGGCCGTTTGGGGTACCACAGCGTTGAACTGGGCTCCATCGAAGGGATTCTTGCCTGCGTGGCGGCCGGGATGGGGATCAGCATTCTGCCCCGGTCCGTGGTTGAGCGTCCCCACCTGATGCAGAACTGTGCCCTGCATGAGCTGCCGGAGCCGGTTCGTAGAATGACGACCCGTTTTGTCTGGCGGCGCCATGAAAAACCGAGTACGGCCCTGCAGGTGTTCCGTGAATTATTGCCGGCTCCATGAGAAGGATGGGGTGGTTTTTGATCGCGAATACAGGATGTTTGGAGTAAGATTGACCCGTTGCAGGATATCGGACCGGGTAAGAAGAAAACAGGAGACCGTCATGGAAGAGAGTCAGCTACGACAATTCACCGATAAGGCCCGTGCGTTGGGAATGGATGATGCCCGTTGTGTTGGTGTGATGGAATTACCCATTGATCCGACACTGACGGATTATTGTCTGGAATGCGGTGCCTATGGCGAATCCGCCCTGTGTCCACCGCATCGTGGTGCCATTGATGATGTGCCGAAATTGCTGGCCGGTTATGAGTGGGCCGTGGTGTTCAAGCGCGACCTGCCGGTGGTGGATTTACAAAGTCAGGAATACCATGAAGTGGCGCGACAGATCCACGTCGTGGCAGCACAACTGGAAAAGTGGGCGCGCATGCGTGGTTTTAAAGCGGCCGGACTCGCCGCAGGCTCATGCAAGCGGTTGTTTTGCGCCAACAGTGACAGTTGTCAGGCGTTGGAGCCGGGTGGCGTGTGCCGCTTTCCCCAATGGTCGCGGTTGTCGTTGTCGGCTCTGGGCGTCAATGTGTTTGCGTTGTGCGACAAAATTGGCTGGCCGATTGAAAAGATCACCCGTGACAGCAGTCATCCGTCCGATGCCATGGGCGTGCTGGTTGGTATCCTGCTGGTGGGACGCAAATAATCTGTTCAATAGTGGGAAGAGTGCACCAACCACAGAGAGATGAGCCCTCTGTGGTTGGACCGTCGTCAGATCGATGCGAAGCCCCGGATGGGGCTTTGCTTATTTCATGTTGTGGAAACAGCGCTCAATATGCTGTTTTGAATAGCTCTTGTTTCGTTTGAGGTTGAACAGGATTGTCACCAGGGCAGAAGCGGGTAAGGCAATCACCAGTGGGTCAACAACGGCCCACAAGGTCCCGGCTCCCAGAGAGTCAACGCCGAACAGGGCGTTGCACACCATCAGGGGTTTGGACTCTTTAGCGTGGACAAAAAACAGCCAGAACAGGCTGATGGTTGTGCCGGTGAAAAAACATGCCCAGGCGCTCAGGCGGCTCATGTTGCGGAAATAAAGCGCCCCGAAATACATCGGCAGAAACGCCGCCGCGCAGATGCCGAAGAAGATCGCTGTTCCCCGCGCAATGATGGCCGTTCCCCCCTCAAAAAATGTCGGCAGAGCCCAGGCGAGAAAGTAGCTGATAAGGATGGCGAATAAAATGCCCACCTTGGTCAGGATGACACTATTACCGCTGCGACCCAGAGCTTTTTCGTAAATATCTCGGCCAAGGGCTGTGCCCATGGCGTGAAACTGGGAACTCAGGGTGCTCATGGCTGCAGAGAGCAGGGTGATCATGAACACAGCGGTGAACCATTGCGGCATGGATGCACTGATGTACAACGGGATGATCTCGGCAACATTCTTGCCCGCGGCGATCAGGGCAATCTGCCCGGCGGTGTCCGGGTTTTCGTAGAAGAAAAACACGTTGGCCAGTGCGCCGATGGCAAAAGAGACGCCAACGACAATGAGGACAAAGATGCCGCCAATCAGCACGGCGCGGTTGAGTTCACGATTGCTTTTCACCGTCATGAACCGCACGATCAACTGAGGCTGGGCAAGGACGCCGATGCCGACGCCGAGAACAATGGTGGTGACGACAATCAACCAGTATTCGCTGCCGAATTCGGGAAAGCTGGTCCAGCCGGTGTGGCCCTTGGCGCCGAAGATCTTGATGGCGATCTCCTGCATGTTGGTCAGGCGCTGGTGGGCGGTGATGAAGCCACCGAGTTTGTGATAGGTGGCGACAAGCAGTGACACCATGCCGATAAACATCATGCTGCCCTGAAAAGCATCGGAGTACATGACCGCCTTGAGCCCGCCCATGATGACATAGACGGCGACGAAGATGGTCAGGAAGAACAGAGCCACGTTGTAATTGATGGCCAGAATCTGGGCGATGAACTTGGCGCCGCCCATGAGAACCACGCTGGCGTAAAGCGGCATGGCCATGAAAATCAACAGGCCGGTCGCACCCTGCAGGCGGGTTGACTCAAAACGGCGGCCAAGAAATTCCGGGAAGGTGTGGGCGTTGAGATTCAACCCCATCACCCGGGTGCGACGACCGAAAAAAACAAAGGCGATAAAGACGCCGACAAACACGGTAAGAAAGGTCAGCCACTGCAGGCTCATGCCGAAAACGGCTGCTGCGCCGCCAAAGCCGATGATGGCCGAGGTGCTGACGAAGGTTGCACCGTAGGATAACGCCATGACAAAGGGGTGGATCTGACGACCGGCGACCAGATAGTCGGCGGTGTTATTGGTTTTCTTCCACGCCTGAAGCGATAAAATGGCAATAATGGTCAGATAAACGACGACAACGGTGGTCAGTAATGGGATGCTCATGTAGGATGTTCCTGTTATTGCAGTGAGTTAAAGTTGTTCCTCGACGTGTTTTTCTTCCTCGTTCCACTGTTGTTCCTGGGAGAGCTCTTCGTCGGTTATATAGCCTTTGTTCCAGTTGAGCAGGCCGTAAATAATGCACAGTACCGTGCTGAGCAGGGTGAGGATCATGCCCAAGGGAACAAGTGTCCCTTCGAGTCCTAGCATGGCAAATACTCCTTTGTGATTAGGTTAATCGAACTTTCCATATGTTTAGAAATGTGTGGTTTTTCCGTAACTGGTTATTTCTACAGATTTATTTCTATTTCAACAAATTGATTGTTTAGCAGGAAGCGTTCGATAAAATCGAACGCTTGAGGTGGATAGCAGGATGGAACTTTATCAGTTACAGTCGTTTGCCGTGATTGCCCAGACCAAGAATCTGACCCGCGCAGCAGAAACCCTCAACCTCAGCCAGTCGGCATTGTCCAGCCAGCTCAAAGGTCTGGAGGAAGATCTCGGCGTTGTCCTGTTCAAGCGGGGGGCGCGTGGTATGCGCCTGACCTTGCAGGGGGAGCAGTTGCTCGATGAGGCCAACCAGGTGCTTAGTTCGGTGCGTCAGTTACGCGAACAGGCCCATGCTTTGCATCAGGGCGGCGGTGAAGTGGTGACGCTGGGATTGAATGCCAGTCCATCCTTTTTACGCATTGCCTCGATTTCCCGGCGACTTAGCCAGTTGCACGGCGAGGTGCGGCCGGTGTTCCAGACCAGTCAAACCGTAAACACGGCGCGCATGTTGCGCGAAGGACAGATCGATGTCGGTTTTCATTACGGCCGCATGCGGGAGCGCGATATTGTTCATCAAGTGCTGGCCGAAGTGCGGGTGTGCGTGGTGATTCCGACGCGTCTGACCGAGGATGTCGACAGTCTGGATTGGACGCAGGTGGCAGCATTGCCGTGGATCTGGGTCGGTAACGATTGTCCATTTTACACCATGCTGATGGAGCGTATTGAGCGACAGCTATTGCCGCGCCAGGTGGTGACCACGGTGGATGAGCAGATCGTGCGCGAACTGGTGGCCGATGGTCAGGGCGTGGCCATGATGCGTGAAGATGAGGCCATGCCGCTGGTGCAGCGCGGTCGGGTGAAAATCTGGGAACCGGGTTGGTTGACCCTGCCGTTGGGGTTGGCGTGGCTGAGTAAAAATTCCGGCCAGGATCGCATCCGTTCCATGGTCAGTGTTATCCAGGATGTCTGGCAGACTGAGCAGTCCGTGGAAGAGAGCGAGACGCCTTACTGGTTGTGATCAGCGTCAGTGAGAAATTCGTGTTAAGACACTGAACAACTGGACGGCGAACCCCCTTCAACCGTAATGCCGAGTTTGTCCAGCGTTGTGATCAGGTCGGAGACGGTATAGCCTTCTCCAAAACAACCGCAGTCGCTGTAAGGATCAAGGTCGTTTAATTGCTCAATAAGGCGGCGCACGAGGTCCGTTTGCTCTTGATAGCGTTCCGCCTGGTTAGCCACCTGTTGCAAGGGGGCAACCAGATAGTCGGGCAGTTCGCCCTGTTCGTTTTCATGCCGAATAGCTGCGGCCAGTTGTTCAAACAGTTCCATTTTTCCCTCCTGTTTATAAAATAACCCTATCCCCAGCTTGCCGCACGAACGGCCATTTTGCAATGCTGTTGCCCTCTATTGTTTTGTCGTGTGCCGTGCTATGCTGCGCGGCATGTTTTACAGACAAGGAGAGAGTATGGAATTGTCGATGAACTGGCGCCGGCCCCTGTTTGGTGGGGCGGCAATTTTACTGTTGGCGATAGCCGCCTGTGGCGAGAATGTGGCGCCGAAATCGCTCAATCAGCAATTGAAGAAAAAGAACCGTCCCGTGGTTGTGGATGTGCGCAGTTCGTTTGAATACCAGTCCGGGCATGTTCCCGGAGCCATCCATATTCCGCTCTGGTCGGTGCCGTTCAGTCGCTCAAAGCTGCCAAAGGAGTTGGATGGTATCGTAATCTATTGCGAGCACGGTCCGCGGGCGGTGTTGGCGCGAGGCTTATTTTTGCTGATCGGCGTGCGACCCGTTGCCTTTGTCAAGGGACACATGGCCGCCTGGCGTCAGGCGCGCTTACCCATGGAAAAATAATCTGATTGTTTGGAGAATGAGATGACGTACCAATCCCCGCAAGAATTTTCAGCAGCCACAGTGGCTTGTAAAGCAAATCTCTACTTTGACGGTCAAGTGGTCAGCCACAGTCTGACGTTGGTCAATGGCGAAAAAAAGACCCTTGGTGTGGTGTTTCCAGGCCTCTACCGTTTTGAAACCAATGCTGCGGAAAAAATGGAAATTATTGCCGGTCAGTGCAAAGTGAAAGTTGCCGATCAGGATGGCTGGATCGGTTTTGAAGCCGGAACGTGGTTTGATGTGCCGGCCAAGTCATATTTTGAAATCGAAGTGATGGACGGTTCTGTGGAATACGTCTGTTCTTATATTGCGTAGTCTTCGGAAAGGCTGTCATGATTCAAATAGGTTGTTGGCATACACTGGTGGTGATGTCGCGTGATGATCGTGGAGCAACATTGCTCCTGGAAGAGCAGCCCGTGTTGCTGCCGAAAAAAGAGTGCCCCATCGCCACCCAGGTGGGCGATGAGATGACGGTGTTTGTTTATAACGGCCGTCAGGATCAATTGGTGGCAACCTTTAAGAAGCCTTTGGCCGAGGCCAATCAGTTTGCTCTGATGCGTGTCAGCCAGGCCAATAAGTTCGGAGCATTCGTTGATTGGGGCCTCGACAAGGAGTTGCTGGTGCCGTTTGCCGAGCAACCGGAGCGGTTGAAGGCTGGCCGCGATTATATTGTCCATGTCGGCATCGATAACAGTGGGCGGCTGATCGGCAGTACCCGCATCGAGCGCTTTCTTGAAGTGGACGAGATTCCTTTCAACCCAGGTGAAGAGGTGGACGTGCTGATCTGGCAGTTGACCGAGCTGGGCGCCAAAGTCATTGTCAATAACCGCTACGCCGGTTTGATCTACAAGGATGAGCTGCCTCCTGATCTCAAACGTGGAGAACTGGGCAAGGCCTATGTCATGCGGGTGCGTGATGATAATTTGATCGACATTACCCTGCGCAAGGTAGGTAAAGCCGGTATGGATGAGGCGCGTCAGGTGGTGTTCCAGGCCTTGCAGGCAGAAGGTCGTTTGCCGCTGACCGACAAGAGCGCTCCCGAAGAAATTGAGCAGATGTTGGGATTGAGTAAGAAGGCGTTCAAGCGGGCGGTTGGCATGTTGTACAAAGAGCAGCTGATTGAGCTTGATGAGCGGGAGATTCGCCTGCGTTGATTTGTTGAACGCTGTCCTTCGGGGATAGCAGCCACGCTCTTCCGTTCAGCAGCACCGAATGCAATGAACATCCGCGCGATTCGTTCTGAATTGCGAACCACTGAAGATCAAAGTCAAGGTCGCCGGGTTTCGTCCCGGCGGCCGACATACTTTTGACTAGCCGCTCAAAAGTACGCAAAAACCAGCTGAACTTCTCCTGAACCTGAATCCACCGACACTGAGTTTGTTTCCGTGATGTTTCACAGCTTCGGCTCGCCGCCCTTTAGGTCGGCGAATCGTGCTCTTCGTCAGCTTTGGCGTAAAACCGTGATAACAATCTTAAGTCGCGCTCTATCTCTGGTGTTGCCCCGCTCAAGCGGGTGGGACGGTGCCCACCCTTGCGGCAGAGTGTCATTTAGCACCCAAGCCCTCCCGTTCAGCAGCGCCGAACGAAGAGAACGGTCAGCGCGATGGTTGTCGGCAACCTGTTTGAGGACTGATGCCGACTGGGCGAGTTTTGCCGACATCGCGGTGTTAGTGAACGCAGAGAGGGAACCCGTAAGGGCGCAATGGGGTTGTTATTGATCAGAGGAACGAGAGGTGTTGCGTGAGATTTTTTGCGTCAGCAAGGCAGAGGGAGGAGCTATAGTCGTTCTATGGCGACGACCGATAACGCCGCTGACGTGAAAAAGATCTGCAACAACTCCGTGAAGGCTGATTGATGACAACCCCTTGGGAGTCGATTTTGCGCCACTTTTGTCGACGCAAAATGTGGCCCGAGGTGTGGGCGCGGAAGCCCACGTCATGTGGGTACCACCATTGCGAACGGATGAAGTTTGCCAGAGCGGTCAGTTCCGAGTGACGAACCATTGAAGATCAAAGTCAAGGTCGCCGGGTTTCGTCCCGGCAGGCGACATACTTTTGACTGGCCGCTCAAAAGGATGCAAAAACCGGCTGAAAACCTCCTGGCCCTCAGATCAACCGACAATGCGTCTGTTTCCGTTATGCGTCACAGGTTCGGCTCGTCGCCCTTTAGGTCGACGAATCGTGCAACGCATCATCTTTGGCGTAAAACGTTGATAACAATCTTCAGTCGCGCTCTATCTCTGGTGTGGCACCGATCAAACGGGCGGGACGATGCCCGCCCTGCAGTCGTGTGTTATTCAGCAGCCAAGCCATCCCGTTTAGCAGTCCCGAATTGTTATCCTGTCCCGTTTTCACCTTGGCGTACCATTTCCACAATTCGTTCCGGCGGCACCGCCGGGCTATAGAGAAATCCCTGAATTTCATGACAGTTATGCTGTTCTAGAAACTTGCGCTGACCATGGGTTTCAACCCCTTCGGCAACAATGTTGAGTTTCAGGGTGGCTCCCATTTTAAGGATCGCTCCGACAATCGCGGCATCGGTGTCGCTCTGTTCGATATCGCGTACAAAGGCCCGGTCGATTTTCAGGGTGTTGACCGGAAACCGTTTCAGGTAGGCCAGAGATGAATAGCCGGTGCCGAAATCGTCAATGGCGATATGCACGCCGAGTTTCTGGATGGCCTGAAGGATGTTGATGGTGACTTCGGGGTTCTGCATGATCACCGTCTCGGTAATCTCAACTTCCAGCCATTGGGCGGCAAGTCCGGTTTTTTTAAGCACGTCAGTGATGCTTTTCAGCAGACTTTCCTGCTGGAGCTGATGGCCGGAGAAGTTGACAGCCATGCGAATAGGCGGTAGACCCTGCTGTTGCCAGATCAGGCATTGGCGGCAGGCCTCCTCAAGGACCCAGCGGCCGATGATACCGATCAGCCCCGATTCTTCAGCCAGCGGGATAAATTCTGTCGGCATAACCCAGCCCATCTCCGGGTGGTTCCAGCGGATCAGGGCTTCCACCGACGTGATCTGGCCGGTGTGGATATTAACCTTGGGCTGATAATGCAGCACAAATTGTTGCTGCTGAAGCGCCAGGTGAAGCCCGTTGAGCAGACGCAGACGACTGTTTTGATTCAGGTCGATCTGGTCGGTAAAAAACTGGATGCCGTTACGGCCGGTGGACTTGACCGACAGCAGTGCGATTTCGGCTTGTTTCAACAGTTCTTCCGGGGTGTCGCCATCCTGAGGATAGAGTGCGATACCGGTGCTGGTGGTCAAAAATAGCTCGTGGCTGTTGATGGCGATCATCGGCGTGAGTGCCTGGGTGATTTTAACCGCCAGGTTGTGAACGATGTCGGCACTTTCGACGTTAACCAGCATGATGACGAACTCATCGCCATTGAGTCGGCCGACCACGTCGACTTCACGGACCTGGTTGAGCAGGCGTTGACTGACGGCTTTGAGCACCTCGTCGCCAATGGCGCTGCCCAGGGCATCGTTGATCAGTTTGAAGCGGTCAATATTGATGATCAGAAAGGCGGTGTTTTTCCGTTCTCGCTTGGCCATCAGGGTCACTTGTTCAGCGCGCTCCATAAAATTCGAACGGTGGGCCAGTCCGGTGAGCTGGTCAAAGTTGGTCAACTGGTCAAGGCGCGCTTCGGCCTGGCGGCGGGCGGTGATGTCGCGAAAGATACCCCACAAGGTCCACTGGCCATCGTTTTCTTCTAGCAGAGTAACGTTACTGTCGAGAATGATCGCTTGCTGGTCGCTATTCGTGCGCATAAGCAGCTCTGTGGCTGGAAAGGACGTACCGTTTTCCAGCAAGAGAACCTGGCGTTGCCAGCGGGGGCGATCCGTCGGGTCGATCAGGCTGCTGATGTTGATTTCGTTGCTGTCCGGATCGATGTTAAGAATGGAGCGTGACGCTTGGTTGGCGTAATCAATGGTGCCATCGGGTCGAAATTGAATAATCAGGTCGTTGGCATGGTTGAGAAAGTTCCCCAGACGGCGTGCCAGTGTTGATGCTTCGGCAGTTTTGCGACGCAGGGCATGGGTGAGAAAAGTGCAGATAAAGGCGATGGCTGTATTGAGCAGGGTGACCCACAACCAGAGCAGCAACAGAAAAGTTTCTGACAGTGCCGGGGTTCCATCAAGCGGCTGGTAGATGTACGGCAGCAGGTTGTAATGGCCGGCGATCAGTGCCCAGGCGTAAAACAGGCCGTTCAGCGCACCGATGCCGAGAACGTCACGGCGGTTTTCGAGCAAAAAGGCCGCCTCAATCGTTGTCACCAGGTATAGAGGCCACAACCAACTGTTGCCGCCGCCGGTGAAGTGGATCAATACGGTGACAACAAAAATATCCAGCAGGATGTGCAGGTGGTCGATAAAGGCAAAGCGAGCGATTTTAAGGTAGTAGTAGTGGTAGATCAGATTGTAAAGATTGAGGGTCGAGAGGGTGCCGAGCAGCAGGGCGTATTGAAGGATTGACAGGTCGAACGTCGATTGCGACCAGACCAGCATGATTTCGGCCACTAGGCAGAACACGACGATGGCGCTGATCAGTTGCCAGCGAACGCGGGTGATCAGGTGGGTGCGTTCGAGTCGACCCTGCAGGCTGACGGGCAGACCTGCTGGATTCGCCGATGTCGGGATGGTTGGTATGCTCATGGGCGTCCGTCGTTGGGGTTGCAAGGGATGATACACTCTCAACGAATCAGACGGCAATATTTTATTAGGATCAGTTCAATGAGAAAGTTGCCATGATATGGCGTAACGCGTTGGGGCGGCTAACGGTTTTTAGCCGCCCCGGTAACACGTTTGGTTGGTGCTGATCAGGGTTTGATAATCTGACGGCGCTTCAATGATCCGGCCAACATGGCTGAAATCGCCTCTTCCAATCCCTCCAAGCCGATCTCATCATTCATGGTCTCAAGTTGAGGCAGACTCCACTCGCTAGCCAGCTTGTTCCACACGGTCTGGCGACGCGGCATGGGGCATTCGGCGGAATCGATGCCGATGAGGCGTACACCGCGCAGAATAAAGGGGAACACGTTGATCGGCAGGTCGGGGGAGCCAACCAGGCCGCAGCAGGTGACGACGCCATCGTAACGGGTGGCCTTGATGGCAGCGGCCAGCATCTCTCCGCCGACACAATCGACCACTCCGGCCCAACGCGGTTTGAGCATGGGCCGGGTACTGTTTTCGGTGACCTCATCGCGGCTGATAACAGATGTGGCGCCCAACTCTTTGAGGTAGGCGTGTTCCGACTCTTTGCCGGTGGCGGCAGTGACCTGGAATCCGGCTTTGGCGAGGATGGCCACGGCGAGGCTGCCGACACCACCGGTCGCGCCGGTGACGAGAATCTCCCCCTGATCCGGGGTGACACCGGCTTCAACAAGTTCTTGCACGCTCAGCCCGGCCGTCAGTCCGGCTGTGCCGAACATCATGCTCTGTTTCAGGCTCATGCCCGACGGTAATTTCACCGCCCAGCTACTGGGAACGCGAATCATTTCGGCAAAGCCACCGTCGGTTTCCATGCCCAGATCATAGCTGGTGACAATCACTTCATCGCCGGCGGCAAAGCGACCATCACTGCATTCAACGACAGTTCCGGCGGCATCAATGCCCGGCGTATGAGGAAAATTGCGGGTCACGCCAGGGTTGCCCGTGGCCGACAGGGCATCCTTAAAATTCAGTGACGAATACGCGACCTGAACCAGGAGTTCACCAGCGGGCAGATCATCGATCGAACGCTCCACCACCTGGCGGACAAATTGTTTGGGTTGTGGCATGGTTACCTGTAAAGCGCGAAAGGTTGTCATCATTTTCTCCTTAAATAGGGGGCAGGGGCGGCGCTCTTTTGGGCGGCGGCCTGTGCCAAAAATTCTGGGGTTTTCTTTTTTGTGCAAGAAGTGTAGAAAGGAAAGATACTGTTGGCAAGTACCTACTCTGAAGTTTGGTAGTCACCTAAAAGATACTATTGCGAGATTATAGATGGTTAGTGAAGATAGGACCGAAGAAAAAAATGTATACCGCTGCCCGGTGGAGGTAACTCTCGATGTCATCGGTGGCAAGTGGAAAAGTTTAATCCTCTGGCATCTCAAGCATAAAACTCTCCGTTTCAGCCAGTTGCAGCGGCTTTTGCCGCGCATTACCCAGAAGATGTTGACCCAGCAGCTGCGCGATCTTGAGCGCGACGGGCTGGTGTTTCGCCAGGTGTATCCCGAGGTGCCGCCGCGGGTGGAATATTCGCTGACCGAACTCGGTTGCAGCGTGGTGCCGATTCTTGATCAGATGTACGAATGGGGCAGCTGTTTTGATCCCGAACAGCCGGGATGTGCTGCAAAGGACTCTAGTGCCGCCTCATAATCGCTCATTTCCGGAAAAGCTGTTGATTTCCCCCTGTTTTTTCTAACCCCGCCCTCAACAGAACTTAGCACCCTTCTTACATAAGCCTAACCCTGTCCTAACATTGTAGCGTCACCTTTAGCGAAGTTTTAAACCGCGATTGAAATCGGTGCAAACCACTGAAAATCTCAGTTGGTTTGAGATTAAAGATGACGCAACTTCAAGGAGAAACAGGATGAAAACAATGGCAGTACGAAGTGTTGTTAAGCGGGTCGCCGCAACAGCCACCGTTGTCGCAGCAATGCTGATGACAGCGGCTCCAAGTCAAGCCTCTGCACCCAAGGTCGATGTGAACCTGTCGGACTACGTCACGGTACAAGGTGTCGGCGGCAACCTGAGCAGTGTCGGTTCCGATACGCTCAACAACCTGATGACATTCTGGGCTGAGGCGTTTCGCGCCAAGTATCCCAATGTCAACATTCAGATCGAAGGCAAGGGTTCCAGTACCGCTCCTCCGGCACTGATCGAGGGTGCCGCGCAGATCGGTCCCATGTCGCGCAAAATGAAGAGCAGCGAAATTGAGAAGTTTGAAAAGCGCTATGGCTTCAAGCCGACCACCATTGGTGTTGCTCTTGACTCTCTGGGTGTTTTCGTCAACAAGGACAACCCGGTTAACGCACTGTCTCTGCAACAGATCGATGCCATCTTCTCCAAAAACCGCAAGGGCGGTGCTCCTCGTGACGCCATCGTCTGGGGTGATTTGGGCCAGGGCGGTAAGTTCGCCAACCTGCCTATCAGCATCTACGGTCGTAACTCTGCGTCCGGTACCTACGGCTACTTCAAGAAGCACGCCCTGTTCAAAGGCGACTATAAAGACACCGTTAAAGAGCAGCCGGGTTCCGCTTCTGTTGTTCTGTCCGTCACTGAAGACCTCGGTGGTATCGGTTACTCCGGCATTGGCTACAAGACCTCCGGTGTTAAGGCGATCGCTCTGGCAAAAAAAGACGGTGACACCGCTTACGAGCCGACTTACGAGAATGTTCTCAACGGTACCTACCCGCTCGGTCGTATGCTTTACCTCAACGTGGTTAAGAAGCCCAATGAGCCTCTGCCCAAGCTGATCTCCGAGTTCATCACCTTCGTTTTGTCCAAAGAAGGTCAGCAGATCGTTGTTAAAGACGGCTACCTGCCGCTGCCGGCTCCGGTTGCTGCCAAGGAATTGGTCAAGGTTAAAAACTAACGATTGACTGCCGGCCATGCCGGATGACAGTTGATCGCTGGATCATGGCACCGCCCGGCATCTTGTCGGGCGGTGCATCTGTCTGATGAAATTTCAGGGTGAGACGCCTCGTACGTCGGGTGAATGAGTTCTATGGATAAAAAAGTTCTGCGAAAGATCAAGCGAAACGACTCGCTTGCGGCTCTGGGGATTCGTGCCGGGGGTGTGCTGGTGATTGCCAGCGTCATCCTGATTTTATTGCTGATCGGTAAAGAGGCGTTGCCGCTGTTTTATGCGCCCCAGGCCGAGTTGAGCAAACGGTTTGCATTGCCCGATGAGTTAGTGGACAAAGAGATTTTTGCTCTCGGCGTTGATGAATATCGTGAAATTGTCTATGTGGTGGATGAGCTGGGACAGTTCACTTTCGTCAATGTTGAGAACGGATTGATATTAAAACGTCTGCAAGCGGAGTCCGTTGAAGATGGATTGCGGGTGACGGCTGTTGAACGGATTGATACGCGTACCTATGCGCTCAGTTGGAATGATGGCCATCTGTCCATGGATCAGGTGGCGTTCAGCATTGACTATGATGCACATGGCAAACGGGTCATGCACATAGCTTTGCACCAACTGGGGCGGTTTGAAGCGGGACAGCAGATAGCTCAGCGTCTGGTTGCTCGTCAGTCGGACCATGGTGCCACGTTGGTGCGCCAGTTTGGCAGTTCCGATCTGGAAATCATTCAGCAGGTTGAAGAGGAGGATCTGTTCGGTAATGTCCAGTCCAGTCGTGAAGTCAGCGTTCTGGAGGGTGTGCATCCTGATCCGATCAGTGCTGTTACTCTGAATGCCGACGGCAGTATGCTCTATGCCGGAACCTCGCATGGCGCGTTGTTGCGCTGGGATCTCAGCACTCCCGGTGAACCGCTTCTGCTGGATAAATTGCAGGCGTTCCGCGATCGCCGCGCGATCACCTCGCTGGCTTTGATGCTGGGGCAAATTTCTTTGGCGGTTGGTGACGATGGCGGGCTGGTGACGGTGTGGTTTCCGACACCAACCGAAGAGGGCGATGGTCATAAGCGCCTGCAGTTGATCCATACCCTGTCACGTCATGATACGCCGGTTGCCGCATTGGTGCCGTCGCTGCGTAATCGCACACTGGTCAGTCTTGGCCGCGGTGGCGTGGTGCATCTCGATTATTCAACCAGCGAACGTCATCTGCTGACGCTGGTCGACAATGATCCGGTGCTGATGTGTGATATTTCGCAGCGGGGCGATGGTCTGGTTGCCCTACAGCCCAACGGCCAGGTGGCATTGTGGTCGATTGACAATCCCCACCCGGAGATCAGCTTCAGTTCTCTGTTCAGCAGGGTGTGGTATGAGAGTTATTCCAAGCCGGAATGGGTGTGGCAATCGTCGTCCGCCAGTGACGACTTTGAAGCTAAAATGAGCCTGACGCCATTGATCTATGGCACCTTGAAGGGCACGTTCTACGCGATGATCTTTGCTGTGCCTCTGGCACTGCTTGGTGCCGTGTACACGAGTCAGTTCGGCAGCAAACGTTTGCGCGAGTTGATTAAGCCGTCGGTGGAGATCATGGCTGCGGTACCCTCGGTCATCATCGGTTTTCTTGCCGCGCTGTGGTTTGCTCCACTACTGGAAACCCACTTTCCCGGCTTTGTGCTGAGTCTGCTGATCGTGCCGCTGGTCTTTTTGCTGTTGCTGATCCTGTGGCAGCCGATGCGCGACCGGCCGTGGGCCAAATATGTCGAGAGCGGCCATGAATTTATCGTGATGGCGCCGTTACTGGTGTTGGCCGTTGCCATTGCTCTTCAGCTCGGCCCTTGGTTCGAGCAACTGCTGTTTGACGGCAACTTCAAGCTGTGGCTGTTCAGCGAAGTCGGCATGCGTTACGACTCGCGCAACAGTATCGTGATCTCGTTTGCCCTTGGTTTTGCCGTGATCCCCATCATTTTCACCATTACGGAAGATGCTCTGTCCAATGTTCCGCAAAGTCTTAAAGCGGCTTCGTTAGCGCTGGGTGCCAGTCGCTGGCAGACGGTATGGCGCGTGGTTTTGCCTTCGGCCAGCCCCGGCATCTTTGCCGCGGTGATGATCGGTCTGGGGCGTGCGGTTGGTGAAACGATGATCGTGTTGATGGCGACCGGCAATACGCCGATTATGGACTTGAGTATCTTCAACGGCATGCGACCTTTATCGGCCAATATCGCGGTTGAAATTCCCGAAGCGCCCCATGGTGACACGCTGTATCGGGTGTTGTTCCTGTCCGCCGTATTGTTGTTTATTTTGACCTTTATTCTCAACACGGTTGCCGAGGTGGTTCGCCACCGGTTGCGGCGTAAGTACGGACGTTTCTAAGGTTGCTATCGTCGTGGTTGACGGAGAAAATTGAGGACACACATGAAGCAGTTTATTACACGCGGTGAGCCCCAGGTTTGGCTGACGGCCGCCGCTCTGACATCAACGTTGCTGATGGCGTTTATCCTGGTGCTGGTGGTGATTGCCAATGGGCTGGGGACGTTTTGGCCGGCGCGGTTAACCGCATTCGATCTGTCCAACGGGCAGTCGGTTCTTGGTGAGGTTCTCAAAGAGGAGCCGCTTCCCGGAGAGGATTCGCGACGCATTCAGCTCAAAGTGGGCAACCGCGACCTGTACGGCATGGATTTTCGCTGGATTCGCGAAGATGGCGTTGTCAAACGCCATCAGCCCAAGCACGTCGCAACCATTGAGCGACAGGAGTACGGGAATTTTTACGGTATTCTCACGGAGGTTGTCGCTCCCGGTGTCGATACCTCAATGGCCTTGTGGCAACAGTTGGAAGCCGGTCGAGAAGCGATCGTGCCGTTACAGGACACGCTTGATGAGATTGATGGCCATATCAATGATATCAATTATGAGATCCAGAAGCTTAATAATCGCGACCTGCTCTATGCCTATGAGGGGGTAGAAAAACAAGACCCTAAACGGGTGGACATCGCCGCGCAGGTTTCTGAACTTAAAGGATCCTTTGGCCATTGGATGACCGAACAGGGCAAGCAGAAACAGAAGTTGCGGGATTATTACGCCAACTTTACCGATATTAACGGTCGCCCGGTGCACATCGCCCTGGCGGAAATTGTCCGCAACTTTCAGCCCAATGATTTAACG
Organism: Desulfuromonas acetoxidans DSM 684; assembly: GCF_000167355.1. NCBI lineage: Bacteria > Pseudomonadati > Thermodesulfobacteriota > Desulfuromonadia > Desulfuromonadales > Desulfuromonadaceae > Desulfuromonas > Desulfuromonas acetoxidans. Next base: position 115,701 of record NZ_AAEW02000004.1, on the reverse strand, counting down.
ACGCTGCAGCGGGCGGGGATCTATTTTGACAAGCTCATTGAATTGTTTGTTGGTGAGCCGCGCGAGTCCAACACCGAGGGTGGATTGTTTCCGGCCATCTACGGCACGGTGCTGTTGATTTTTGTCATGAGTCTGTTTTCGTTCCCTTTAGGCGTGATTGCCGCCATCTATCTGAGCGAATACGCCGGCGAAGGATTGATGGTGCGCATGGTGCGGATTGCCGTGAACAATCTCGCCGGGATTCCGTCGATTGTCTATGGCATCTTCGGTCTGGGCTTTTTTATCTATGGGATTGGCAGCGGCATTGACCAACTGTTTTTTCCGGAACGTCTGCCGACGCCGACATTCGGCACCGGTGGGTTGCTGTGGGCCAGTCTGACCCTGGCACTGCTGACGGTGCCGGTTGTCATTGTGACGACGGAAGAGGCGTTGGGCGCGATTCCCGGTGGGATTCGTGAAGGCTCGCTGGCCCTTGGTTCAACGCGCTTTCAGACCTTGACCCGCATCTTGTTACCCATGGCTTCGCCGGGGATTATGACCGGACTGATTCTGTCCATGGCCCGTGCGGCCGGTGAGGTTGCGCCGTTGATGATCACCGGTGTGGTCAAGCTGGCGCCATCGTTGCCTCTGGACGGGCAGTTTCCCTACTTTCATCTGGAACGTAAATTTATGCATCTGGGTTTTCACATCTACGACATAGGTTTTCAATCGCCGAATGTCGAAGCGGCGCGACCCATGGTGTTTGTGACCACGCTGTTGCTGGTCTTGATCGTTATCGTAATGAGTGGTGTCGCCATCCGCTTGCGCAACCACATGAAGAAGAAATATACCTTCGGCACCTTTTAGAGTTGTGGCACCGACGGTGGAGCAATAAGGACATTCTGGAGAATAAAAAACTATGACGACCCCCAATCCTCTGGCAGATCCTGTCATTGAAGTTGAGCATCTTGATTTTTTCTACGGCACCTCGCAGGCGCTGTTTGACCTGAATATGGTGTTCCCGCGCCGCCAGGTGACGGCGCTGATCGGCCCATCCGGCTGCGGCAAGTCGACGTTTTTGCGCTGTATCAACCGGATGAACGATCTGGTCGATATTTCGCGTATGGAAGGCAGCATCCGAATTGATGACACCGAGATCAATTCCGGCGATCTCGATGTGATTGAGTTGCGCCGCCGCGTTGGCATGGTGTTTCAGAAATCAAATCCGTTTCCCAAATCGATCTATGAAAACGTCATCTACGGTCTGCGCATTGCCGGCATTAACGATAAAAAGATCCTTGATGAAACGGTGGAGCGCAGCCTCAAGGGGGCCGGTCTGTGGGACGAGGTCAAAGATCGTCTTCAGGATTCCGCTCTGGGCATGTCCGGCGGACAGATGCAGCGTTTGTGTATTGCCCGTGCCATTGCCGTGAATCCCGAAGTGATTCTGATGGATGAACCCTGTTCGGCTCTGGATCCAAAATCGACGGCCCGAGTTGAGGACCTGATCAAAGAGCTGCGTGATGACTACACGATTATTATTGTCACCCATAACATGCAGCAGGCCGCACGTGTTTCCGATTATACGGCGTTTTTCTTTGAAGGGGTGCTTGTGGAATACGGTAAAACCGGTGATCTGTTCATGAAGCCGAAAAATAAACAGACCGAAGACTATATCACCGGCCGGTTCGGTTAGGGCACGTTGCAGGTTTAAACGGATAACGGATCAGCGCTGGGATAACAGCCCGGTGGCAAATCCATGAATGACAGGGAAGGACCTATGAGATGATGGCAATCCATTTGCAAGAAGAACTTAACACGTTAAAGCGGATGATCCTGGCGCAGAGCGCCCTGGTTGAAGAGAGCGTCCAGAAAGCAGTGCAGGCACTGGAGCGCGGAGACAATGCCTTGGCTGACAGTGTTATCAGCCTCGATAACCGGATCAACCATCACGAGGTGGAGCTGGAAGAGGAGTGTCTGAAGGTGCTGGCCCTTCACCAGCCGGTGGCCACGGATCTGCGTTTTATCGTTTCGGTGATCAAAATCAACAGCGACCTGGAGCGGATTGGTGATGTGGCTGTCAATGTGGCCAAACGCACTCTGGCGTTTGCTGAGCTGAAAAAGGTTGAGGCGCCGTTTGATTTTCCGTTGATGGCTAAGCGCGTTCTGGCCATGCTTGACAAAAGCCTCACCTCGCTGGTCAATCTTGATGCCGCCACGGCGCAACAGGTCATTGCCGATGACGACCAGATTGATGAACTGCATCGCCAGACCTATGGGTTGGTCAAGCAGGAGCTGGTCGGTTCCAGTCACAATCTTGAAGCGTTGCTGTTGTGGCTGGCCGTGTCGCGCCATATGGAGCGCATTGCCGATCTGGCAGCGCATATCGCAGAAGACGTGGTGTACATGATCGAAGGGCAGATCGTCCGTCATCGCTCAGGGGGCTAGGGCTTGCTACGTGAGGCGGGGGAGTAATTTTTCATAAAGACTGCTGGTTTTCCCGTGTGTCACTGGTCGCGCAGGGGAGAAGGTGTTTACGCGAAAAAAATCAACTCTTGGTGGCAAAACGGGTGCTTAACGTATTTAAGCGATTGACAAGAGCGACGAAAGAAGGTAGACAGGGAGACAGTGTGTGTCAGCGGCGAGTTGACACCAACAGATTCAATTCCTGAATACCCCCAATGGAACTACCCCACTTGTCCCTGTCACTCTAAACCGAGAGGCCTGTTGTCGCAGCAACGGTACGTCTTCCTTTCGCTGTCGAGCAGCCACAAACTAATGAAAAAAACAGACAATAAAAAAAACGAGACCAGAACCACGCGTAAAGTCGTCGAAAATGACGGTTCTTCCATGCACCTGAAGGACCTCAAGGCCAAAAAAATTACTGAGCTGACCGAGATTGCCAACGATCTGAAGATCGAAGGGGTCGCCGGGATGCGCAAGCAGGATGTGATCTTTTCCATCCTCAGTGCCACAGCTGCCCAGAAAGGGGCGATTTTCGGGGAGGGGGTTCTGGAGATCCTGCCCGATGGTTTCGGTTTCTTGCGTGCCACGGATGCCAACTACCTGCCGGGACCGGACGATATCTATGTCTCCCCGTCGCAGATCCGTCGCTTCAGTTTGCGCACCGGCGACACGATCTCCGGGCAAATTCGTCCGCCTAAAGAGGGTGAGCGCTATTTCGCTTTGCTCAAGGTCTCGGAGATCAACTTCGAGGATCCGGCAGTCGCCCGTAAGAAGACGCTGTTTGACAACCTGACGCCGTTGCATCCTCAGGAGCGTCTGGTGCTGGAGACTACCAGCGATAATATTCCCATGCGCGTCATTGATCTGGTGTCGCCCATCGGTAAAGGCCAACGTGGCCTGATCGTCGCCCCGCCGCGCACAGGTAAAACGGTTCTGTTGCAAAATCTGGCCAACTCTATCACCACCAACCATCCTGAAGCGTACCTGATTGTCCTGCTGATTGATGAACGTCCTGAAGAGGTCACCGACATGCAGCGCTCGGTACAGGGTGAGGTGGTGTCGTCGACCTTTGACGAGCCGGCAACCCGCCACGTCCAAGTGGCCGAGATGGTGATTCAGAAAGCCAAGCGCCTGGTTGAGCATAAACGTGATGTGGTCATTCTGCTCGACTCCATCACCCGTCTGGCGCGTGCTTATAATACGGTGGTGCCGCCGAGCGGCAAGATCCTGTCCGGTGGTGTTGACTCCAACGCTTTGCACAAGCCGAAGCGGTTTTTTGGCGCGGCGCGTAATGTTGAAGAGGGCGGCAGCCTGACCATCATTGCCACGGCACTGATCGATACCGGCAGCAAGATGGACGAGGTTATTTTCGAAGAGTTCAAAGGCACCGGTAACATGGAGCTGGTTCTGGATCGTCGCCTGGTTGACAAGCGCACCTTCCCGGCCATCGATGTTAACAAGTCCGGAACCCGTCGTGAAGAGCTGCTGCAGGATACGACAACGCTGCAACGTATGTGGCTGCTGCGCAAAGTGCTGACCACCATGAATGTTGTTGACAGCATGGAGTTCTTGCGTGAGAAGCTGGTGGAGACCAAGGACAACCAGGAGTTCCTTGATTCCATGAATCAGTGATCCCTCTCGGTTGCAATTTGCTGGGGCCGCAACGATGGTCATTGGCAAGCCCGGCGATCAGGAGCGTCTCCCCATGGGCGGCGAAACTCTTTTACACAAGGCCGGTAGTAAAATGAAAATTAAGGGTTGCATCAGGACGTGAAAGCGTGTATTTGTTCCTATTACCCCTTGACGGGGGTTGCGATTCTCGCCTGTACAACGCCAGGCACTTAAAAGGAGAACTACCATGAAAGAAGGGATCCATCCCAAGTACGAAGAAGTGACTGTCAAGTGTCACTGCGGCAACTCGTTCCAGACCCGCTCCACTTACGACAAGGGCGGTGAGCTGACCACTGAAATCTGCTCTGCGTGCCATCCGTTCTACACCGGCACCCAGAAGCTGCTGGATACCGCTGGTCGTATCGAGCGTTTCCGCAAAAGGTATGCAAAGAAGTAGTTGTTTGCTTCGCTGTAAACCGCGTCATTTGGATCAGCCGCAAGGGAGATTTTCCTCTTGCGGCTGTTTCTCGTTAAATAATTCCCTTTTTTAAAGGCCGAGCCCATGGATGTTCAGCTGCTGAGCCATACTCCCGAGCCGGAAAAAATCGTCGCCGCTGCCGCCCGCTTATGCTACTCGGATGCTGGTATCAACGACCTGTTGTCTGCCGACCGTGATCAACAGTTGCGTCTGATTGAGAAAATCCTCAAGCTAGGCCATTTCTCGGTGTTGGAACATGTCAGCTTCAGTTTTGGTCTGGAAGGGCTCAGTCGTGCCTGTTCCCATCAGCTGGTGCGCCACCGGGTGGCGTCCTACTCGCAACAGAGCCAGCGCTATGTGGCACACGATACCCCGTTTGCTGCGGTAGAGCCGCCGTCTTTGGCCGATCATCCCGAATTACAGCAACGTTACCATGATCTGTTTGACCAGGTACATCACCTGTACAAGGACATGCTCGAAGCCGGGGTCCCGGCGGAAGACGCTCGTTTTGTGCTGCCCAATGCCGCCCAGACCAAGCTGGTGATGACCATGAATGCCCGCGAGTTGCATCACTTTTTTTCCTTACGCTGCTGTCGTCGTGCTCAGTGGGAAATTCGCGCCATGGCCAAACAAATGTTGTTGTTGTGTCGTGACGCGGCACCGGTATTATTTGCCCAGGCCGGGCCCGGTTGTCTGCGCGGTGCCTGCCCCGAAGGGGCCATGTGCTGTGGTGAAGCTGATGCTGTGCGGCAGGAGTACGGCCAGAACTGATCAAAACACAGGAACCGCATGGTTCCGTCTGTCAATAGAAAGACACGCTTGTGGCTATTTTTGACAAACTCGAAGAAGTCGTCGATCGCTTTCAGGAGGTGGAAGGGCTGTTGTCCGACCCCACTGTGCTCTCCGACCAGAATAAATTTCGCGAACTGACGCGTGAACACGCCGAGCTGTCCGAGCCGGTGGAGGTGTATCGCCGCTACCGCCAGATTCAGCAGGAGATCGAGGACAATCGCGAATTGATGCGCGATGACGATCCCGATATGCGCGAAATGGCGCGAGAAGAGCTGCCTGCTCTGGAGGATGAGTGTGAGCATCTGGCCGAAAAGCTGACCCTGCTCATGTTGCCGAAAGATCCTAACGACGGCAAGAATATCATCCTCGAAATCCGTGCCGGAACCGGTGGCGACGAAGCGGCGTTGTTTGCCGGTGATCTGTTTCGTGCCTACAGCCGCTATGCCGAAAAACATCGCTGGAAGGTGGAGATCATGAGTTCTTCGGAATCCGGCGTTGGCGGTTTCAAGGAAGTGATCGCCATGATCAGTGGTGAAAACGTCTATTCCCGACTCAAATACGAAAGTGGCACTCATCGCGTGCAGCGGGTTCCGGAAACGGAAACTCAGGGCCGTATCCATACCTCGGCCTGTACTGTGGCTGTCTTGCCCGAGGCCGAAGAGGTGGACTTGGAGATCAATCCCAGCGATCTGCGCATCGACTTGTATCGGGCGTCCGGCGCTGGTGGCCAGCATGTTAACAAAACTGAGTCGGCGGTTCGCATCACTCATATTCCCACCGGTGTTGTCGTGGCTTGCCAGGATGAAAAGTCCCAGCACAAAAACAAGGCGCGGGCCATGAAGGTGTTGCGCTCACGGATTCTCGACGCCATGGAAGCGGAAAAACACGCTGAGATGGCCGCAGATCGTAAAAGTCAGGTCGGCAGTGGTGATCGCAGTGAGCGGATTCGTACCTACAACTTTCCCCAAGGCCGTTGCACCGATCACCGTATCGGTCTGACCTTGTATAAACTGGATGCCATCATGCAGGGCGATCTCGATGAAGTATTTGACGCCTTGACCACCCATTATCAGGCGGAACTGATGGCCGGACAGGAGAACGCGTGACCGAACGCTGGACGGTGCTGAGTGTCCTGCGCTGGACGGCCGAGTACCTGAAGGAAAAAGGCATTGATTCGCCGCGTCTGGATGCGGAGCTGCTCATTGGCGACGCTCTGAATAAAGATCGAGTTGGTCTGTACCTGTGCTACGACCAGCCGTTGCAGCCGCAAGAGTTGACCAAAATCCGTCAACTGGTGGCCCGACGCGCCAAGCGGGAGCCGTTGCAGTATATTGTTGGCCACACCGAATTCTGGTCGTTGCCGTTCAAGGTGGCACCCGGCGTGTTGATCCCGCGTGGCGACACCGAAATTTTGGTTGAAGAGGCATTGCGCCTGCTGGAAGACAACACCACATCGCAACAGCCCGTGCTGGATGTCGGCACTGGCAGTGGTGCGATTGCCGTCGCCTTGGCCCACAGTTGCCCGGATCTGCAGGTGGAAGCAGTCGACCTGCAGCCCGAAGCTCTGGCCCAGGCGCAAGCCAATGCCGAACTCAACGGTGTGGCCGAACGGCTCAGCTTTCGTCAGCAGGATATGGCCGTGTTAAGTGGCGGCCCCTATCGTCTGGTGGTGTCCAACCCGCCGTACATCCGTGAGGATGAGATGGACGGATTGATGCCGGAAGTGCGCGAGCATGAGCCTGCTGTGGCTTTGCAGGCTGGTAGTGACGGCCTGGACTGTTATCGGCTGCTGTGTGAACAGGCACTCAATCTGTTGATCCCCGGTGGCTGGCTGCTGGTGGAAGTGGGGGCCGGACAGGCTGATGATGTGGCCGCGTTGATGGTTCGACACGGCTTGCCGGAAACCTTTCAGCGCGAAGATTACAACGGAATTGTCCGGGTGGTGGGAGGTCAGGCACCTGCTCACACGGATAAGGAGTCATAAACGAACGTGAAGAAGATTGTCATCCACGGCGGACGCCGTCTGCAGGGGACTGTTGAAGTGAGCGGGGCGAAAAACGCCGCGCTGCCGCTGTTGTGCGCAACCCTGTTGTGCCCCGGTGAGCACCGCCTCGGCAATGTGCCGGACCTGCGTGATATCCAAACTGTTGTGAAACTGTTGGAGACCCTCGGTGCGACGGCAGTCTTTGAAAATGGCCAGGTGCGCGTCAACGCCGATCGTGTGGTCAATGTCGAAGCGCCCTACGATCTGGTTAAAACCATGCGCGCCTCGGTGCTGGTGCTCGGTCCGCTGGTCGCCCGACTTGGTCAGGCGCGGGTCAGTTTGCCCGGCGGTTGTGCGATTGGTGCCCGCCCCATCGACCTGCATCTTAAAGGGCTTGAAGCCATGGGTGCCGAGATCACCCTGGATCACGGCTATGTAGAAGCGCGGGCCGAAAAATTACGTGGTGCGACCATCTATTTTGATACTCCGACGGTGGGGGGCACCGAGAATTTGATGATGGCGGCCGCCCTTGCCGAAGGCACCACCGTGCTGGAAAACGCCGCTTGCGAGCCGGAAATTGTTGATCTGGCCAATGCGCTCAATGCCATGGGCGCCTGTGTGCGTGGGGCTGGCAGCGACACGGTGACCATTGAAGGGGTGGACAGCCTGCAGCCGATGGATCATCAGGTGATGATGGACCGTATTGAGGCTGGCACTTTTATGGTTGCCGCGGCCATGACGCGTGGTGATGTGCTGCTCAGTAACGCCGATGCCGACTGTCTTGAAGCGGTGATTAGCAAGTTACGTGAAGCTGGTGCCGAAGTTATTCTCGGTGATGATGGCATTCGCGTACGCGGCCCGGAAGAGATCCAGCCGTTGCAGATCAAGACCCGGCCGCATCCCGGTTTCCCGACGGATATGCAGGCCCAGTTCATGGCCATGCTGACGTTGGCCAAAGGAACCAGCGTTATTGCCGAGAACGTGTTTGAGAACCGCTTTATGCACGTGTGTGAATTACAGCGGCTCGGTTCGAAAATCCGTATTGACGGCAAGCAGGCCATGGTTGAAGGGGTCGAACAGTTGCTCGGTGCGCCGGTGATGGCCACGGATCTGCGCGCCAGTGCCTCACTGGTGCTGGCCGGACTGGCTGCGGACAATACCACGGAAGTGTCGCGAATTTATCATCTGGACCGCGGCTATGAACGACTGGAAGAGAAACTGCTGGCCTTAGGCGCCGATATCCGCCGCGTGGCGGAGGACGCCTGACCGATAACGTCAAGCCACGAAAGAGGACACTATGAGTGATTACATCACCTTTGCCCTGCCCAAAGGGCGCATCTTGGAAGATTCCATGGAGTTGTTTGCCAAGATCGGCATCACCTGCCCGGAAATGAAAGAAAAAAACCGCAAACTGGTTTTTGAAAATAAAGAGGATAAACTGCGTTTCATGGCGGTTCGCGCTACCGACGTGCCCACCTATGTCGAGTACGGCTGCGCCGATATCGGCGTGGTTGGTAAGGATACCCTGCTTGAGCAGGATAAGGATCTCTACGAGCCGCTCGATCTGAATTTCGGCTATTGCCGCCTGGTGGTGGCTGAACCCAAGGCGTTGAGTGAGCAGGACGATCCGGCCAGTTGGTCGAACATCCGTGTTGCCACCAAGTATCCCAAGGTTACCGAGCGCTATTTTGCCAGTAAGGGTGTTCAGGTGGAACTGATTAAACTTTATGGCTCCATTGAGCTGGCGCCGCTGGTCGGTTTGTCGGAGCGGATTGTCGACCTGGTGTCCACCGGAGCGACGCTGCGCGACAACGGCATGGTGGAAGTGGAAACCATCGCCGAGGTCACGACGCGATTGATTGTCAATCGTGCCAGCATGAAAACCAAACACGAGCGGATTCGCCAGATCATTGATGGTCTGGAAAAGGTGATTGCCGATACACCAAAAATCTCTCAATAGAGCTTCTTACAGAGAGACTCGTGGAGCCCATGGACGGGCGACTGAAATAGTCGAATTGTTTACAATTCGTTGATTTTGTGAGCTTCTGAAAATGATTTTTTTCAGAAGCGTGTTTGCGAGAAAACCAGGGACGGTTTTGAGCAAGAACCTCAATAAAAGGTGACCCATGATCAAGCTACTCCGTTTTGACGACCCGGATTTTGCTGAGTCTTTCGCCCATATTGAAAATCGCGCCGAGGAGATTCCCGCCGACATCGATACCACGGTGCGGGCGATTATCGACGCTGTGCAGCAACGCGGCGACGCTGCGCTGCAGGAGTATACCCTGCGTTTTGACCGTCTTGATCTGACAGCCCAGGGCATGGAAGTCAGTGCTGACGAGATGGCGGAAGCCGTCGCCAAGGTCAGCGCGGACGATCTTGCCGCCCTGAAACTGGCGGCTGAACGGATCAGTGCTTATCACCGTCGGCAGAAGCAGGAAACATGGCTGTCCACCGACGAGAGCGATATTTTGCTCGGCCAGATGATCCGCCCGCTGGATCGGGTCGGCATCTATGTTCCCGGAGGTAAGGCCGCTTATCCGTCGTCGGTGCTGATGAACGCCATCCCCGCCAAAGTGGCCGGTGTGCCGGAAGTGATCATGGTGGTGCCGATGCCCAATGGCGAGGCCAATCCCCATGTACTGGCTGCTGCGCATATTGCCGGAGTGGATCGTATTTTCCGCGTTGGCGGCGCTCAGGCTGTGGCCGCATTGGCCTACGGCACTGAGACCATTCCGCGGGTGGATAAAATTACCGGACCCGGCAACATCTACGTGGCCACGGCCAAGAAGATGGTGTTTGGTCAGGTCGATATTGACATGATCGCCGGTCCCAGCGAGATTCTGGTGGTTAACGACGGCAGCGGCTGTGCCCGCCACATTGCCGCTGACCTGCTGTCGCAGGCCGAGCACGATGAGCTGGCGTCCGCCGTGCTGGTCACCAGCTGCGACACCATGGCCAAAGAGGTTGCCGCCGAGGTGGAAAAACAGCTGGCCCTGTTGCCGCGTAATGCCATTGCCCGCTCTTCCATTGATGAGTACGGTGCCATCATTGTCGCCGACGATCTCGATCAGGTGCTGGAGTTTTGCAACCGCATTGCTACTGAGCACTTGGAACTGGCTGTCGATAACCCCTTTGACCTGCTGCCGAAGGTGCGTCATGCCGGAGCGATTTTCATGGGCCACCATACCCCGGAAGCGCTCGGCGATTATCTGGCCGGTCCGAACCACACCCTGCCCACCGGTGGCACGGCGCGGTTCTTTTCGCCGTTATCGCTGGATGATTTCGTCAAGAAGTCGAGCCTGATCTGCTGCTCACCGGCCGGATTGAAACGGCTGGGACCGCAGACGGTACAGATTGCTCAACTGGAGGGGTTGGACGCCCATGCCCGTTCGGTCAGCCACCGGCTGGATGACGACGCGTAATTTTTGTTGCACCACCTTTTTGCTGTCAGGAGTGTCTATGTCACGAACTGCTTGCATTGAACGCCGCACGGCTGAAACCACCATTGACCTGAAACTGGATTTGGACGGCAGCGGCCAGGGCGAAATCAGCACCTCGGTGCCGTTTCTCGACCACATGCTGATCTTGCTTAAAGGCCATGGATTCTTTGACCTGACCATTCAGGCGCAGGGCGATGTTGAGATTGACGACCATCACACGGTCGAAGATATGGGCATCTGCCTCGGCGAGGCGTTCAAACAGGCGTTGGGCGACAAAAAAGGCATCCGCCGTTATGGCCGTTTCACCATGCCGATGCATGAGGCGCTGGCCTCGGTGATTCTCGATTTTTCCGGCCGCCCGCATCTGGTGTTCAACGTCGATATGCCCAAGGCCAAGGTCGGCCAGTTTGACACCGAGCTGGTGGAGGAGTTTTTTGTCGCGTTTTGCAACCACGCTGGGGTGAACCTGCATATCAACCTGGCGTACGGCAGCAATCTGCACCACATTATCGAAGCGATTTTTAAGGGCTTCGGTCGCGCCCTTGATGAAGCGACCCAGATCGACCCGCGTATCAGCGGCGTCATGTCGACCAAAGGAAAATTGGAATAGCATGATTACAATTATCGATTACGGCATGGGTAATCTGCGCAGCGTGCAGAAAGGCTTTGAAAAAGTAGGTTACACCGCCCAGGTGACCGATGATCCGCGTGTGGTGGAAAAAGCCGAACGCCTGGTGTTACCCGGTGTTGGAGCGTTCCGCGATTGTATGGACAATTTGCGCGACGGCGGTTTTATCGAACCGATCCACCAGTTTATTGCCACCGGGCGGCCGTTTCTCGGCATCTGCCTCGGTTTTCAAGTGTTGCTCGGTGAAAGCGAGGAGTTCGGCAGTCATCAGGGGCTGGGGATCTTCCCCGGTAAGGTGACCCGCTTTGCCGAAGATATGCAGCTTGACGGGGAAACCCTCAAGGTGCCTCACATGGGCTGGAACCGCATTCAACACCGCGATATCCCGCTGTTCAAGGGCGTAGCGCAGGACAGTTTCGTTTACTTTGTCCACTCCTACTATGTGCAGCCCGAGGACAGCACCGTGGTCGCCGCGACCACCGACTACGGCATCGAATTCTGCAGCGCCATCTGTCGCGACAACGTGATGGCTACCCAGTTTCACCCGGAGAAAAGCCAGCAGGTCGGTTTGACCATGCTGAAGAATTTTGGAGAACTGTAAATGATCGTCATTCCGGCCATTGATTTGAAAAACGGCGCCTGCGTTCGACTGGAGCAGGGGCTGATGGAACGTGATACCGTTTATTCCGATGATCCCGGTGCCCAGGCGCGCATCTGGCAAGATCAGGGCGGCGAGATGCTGCATATTGTCGACCTCGACGGCGCGTTTGCCGGCGAGCCGAAAAATCGCCATGCCATTGAGGCGATCGTCAAAGCGTTGGATATCCCGACGGAACTCGGCGGCGGTATCCGCGATATGGAAACCATCGAATGCTATCTCAAGCTCGGCGTCAGTCGGGTGATTCTCGGCACCATTGCCAAGGAGAATCCCCAGTTTGTCAAGGAAGCCTGTAAGGCATTCCCCGGCCAGATTGTCGTCGGCATCGACGCCAAGCAGGGGCTGGTTGCCGTACGCGGCTGGGCCGATGTGACCGAGAAGAAAGCCATTGATCTGGCGCGTGAGATGGAAGATTTCGGTGTTGAGGCGATCATCTACACCGATATCGCTCGCGACGGCATGATGCAGGGCCCCAACCTCAAAGAGACCGGCGATCTCGCCGAAGCCATCACTATTCCGGTGATCGCCTCCGGTGGCGTGTCGAGTCTCAAGGATATTGAAAACCTGCTGACCATCAAGGACAAAGGGCTGGCCGGCGTGATCACCGGCAAGGCGATCTACAGCGGTGCCTTGGATCTGCGTGAGGCCGTGGCCCTGACGCGAGGAAAGGGTTAAGCCGATGCTGACACGTCGCATTATTCCCTGTCTCGATGTCAAGGACGGCCGGGTGGTCAAAGGGGTGCAATTTGTCGATTTGATTGATGCCGGTGACCCGGTGGAAGCGGCCATGGCGTATGACGCCCAGGGCGCCGATGAGCTGACGTTTCTCGATATCACCGCGTCCAGCGACAAGCGCAACATCATTCTCGATGTAGTGGCGCGTACCGCTGAGCAGGTGTTCATGCCGTTGACCGTTGGTGGCGGTATCCGTGAGATTGCCGATATCCGCAACCTGCTCAATGCCGGAGCGGACAAAGTGAGTATCAATACCGCCGCTGTGCACCGTCCCGAATTTGTTCGCGAGGCGGCCGAGCGTTTCGGCACCCAGTGTATCGTCGTGGCCATTGACGCCCGGCGCGTGCCCGACAGCGATCCGCAACGCTGGGAGGTCTACACCCATGGCGGCCGCAATGCCACCGGCATTGATGCCATTGAATGGGCGGTCAAGATGGAAGAGTTGGGTGCGGGCGAGATCCTGCTCACCTCCATGGATTGCGACGGCACCAAGGACGGCTACGATATCGCTCTGACCCGTGCGGTCAGTGATGCCGTGCACATCCCGGTGATCGCCTCCGGCGGTGTCGGCAATCTGGAGCATATTAAAGACGGTCTGACCGATGGTGGTGCCAGTGCGGCTTTGGCCGCAAGCATTTTTCACTTCCGCGAGTACACCATTACCGAGTGCAAAGAGTATTTACAGCAACACCAGGTCCCGGTGCGGATCTGAACAGCAGGAGACAACATGCGTCTTGTTGAGCAGTTAAAATTTGATGATAACGGCCTGGTGCCGTGTATTACCCAGGATGTCGACAGCGGCGAAGTGCTGATGCTCGCTTACATGAACGAAGAAGCGGTGGAAAACACCCTGAACACCGGCAAGGTCCACTATTATAGCCGGTCACGGGGCAAGCAGTGGATGAAGGGCGAGTCCTCCGGCCATGTGCAGAAGGTGCGCGAAATTCGCTACGACTGCGACGGCGATACGGTGCTGATCAAGGTTGAGCAGGTGGGCGCGGCCTGTCATACCGGCCGCCGTTCCTGTTTCTACAGTGTCTGGGACGACAGCAAACTGGTGATTGACGGTGAGCCCGAGGTCAACGCTGCACAAGTGTATGGCGAGAAAGATATCCTCGATGCGGTCTACCATGTCATCCAGGATCGCCGTCGTAATCCGTCGGAAAAATCCTACGTCCACTCGCTGTTCACCAAGGGGCTGGACAAGATTCTCAGCAAAATTGGTGAAGAAGCAACTGAAACGGCCGTGGCCGGTAAAGGTGGCGACCGCGAGGAAGTGATCTACGAAGTCGCGGACCTATTCTTCCACACCCTGATCCTGCTGGGTTACTACGATCTGCCGCCCGAGCGTATTTACGCCGAGCTGCGCCGTCGTTTTGGCTTGTCAGGCATTGAGGAAAAAGAGTCGCGTAGCAAATAAGCCTTTTTCCTAAAGGCTGTGGAGCCCATGGATGGGCGACCAAAATGGTCGAATTTGTTTACAATTCGGCGATTTTGTGAGGTTTTGAAAATCACATTTTCAAAACCGTGCTTACAAAAAGCAATGGATGGCTTTTTGTATAAAAAATAATTTCCAGGAGTTGACCATGGATTTACAACAACGCCTTAACGAGGCGATGAAAGAGGCCATGAAGGCCAAGCAGACCGAGCGCCTCGGCGTGATCCGTCTGATCCGTACCGCCATTAAAAATGCCGAGATCGATCAGCGCAAAGAGATGGACGACGCTGCCATTATTGCCGTGATGTCGACCCTGCTCAAGCAGCGTCGTGAGTCGGCACAGATCTACCGTGACAATGAGCGGCTTGATCTGGCGGAAAAAGAGGAGCGCGAGATTGAAGTGCTGCAGGAGTTTCTGCCGCAGGCGTTGACCGAAGAGGAGCTCAAGCAGTTGGTCGAAGCAACCATCGCCGAAGTGGGTGCCACCTCCATGAAGGAGATGGGTGCGGTGATGAAAAAGGTGACTGCCCAGACCGTGGGCCGTGCTGATGGCCGTCAGGTCAGTGAACTGGTCAAGGCCTGTTTGATGAACCGCTGATTACAGCAAAGTAAAGGGGATTTTAACCATGAATGGACTCGATATCGCCATCCTGATCATCCTGGCGTTGTTCGTGATCAAAGGTGCCTTGCGCGGCTTGATCAAAGAGCTCTGCTCACTCATCGGCCTGGTGGTGGCGGCCGGTATCGCATTCCATTTTTATACGCCCCTGGCGCACAAACTGGCCGATATGAGTCAATTACCGTTGCAATTGTGTGTGATTGTCACTCTGGTCCTTTTATTTGTCGCCACAATGATTATCTTTACAGTGATCGGTGTCGTGTTGTCACGGTTTATCCGTCTGCTGTTTCTCGGTGGGTTCAACCGGGTCCTGGGTGCACTGTTCAGTCTGCTTCAGGGAACCTTTGTCCTGGCCCTGGTGCTTTACGGTCTGTCACTGGCGCACTTGCCATCGGCAGTGAAGCCGCAGTTCAGAAAATCGCAATTGCGACCGCCGTTTGTTGAATTGGGAGAGTCGATGGTCAAGCTGAGTGTGCGCTACCTCGATAAGGTCTCCTGACTGTTTTTCCGGTGCGTTGCCACGGCGGCGTGCCTAACCGTGTGAAGGTGAATGCTACAGGAAACCCTGCACGTTCTCGAATTTAACAAGGTTGTCTCGCTGCTGGGTCTGTTTACCGTCACGGTGCCCGGTAAGGCGTTAACCCTGGCGCTGCGTCCGTTGCAGGAGCGCGAAGCCGTACATGCTTCTTTGCAGCGGGTGGAAGAGGCTCGCGCCGTGCGTGAAGATAAAGGCACTCCGCCGCTGGGCGGAAGCCACGATCTGCATGAGACGCTTGATCGGGCCAAGACCGAAGGGGTGTGGCTGTCGGCTGCGGCGTTGTTGGAGGTGGCCGAAAGCCTTGATGCCGCCCGCGCCTGTCGTGGCTATTTCGGCAATGAGGCGATGGCGCCGTTGCTTGCCGCCGATGTTGGTGAGCTGCAACTGCTGGCCGAGTTGCGTGAGCAGATCAAGGCCAGTATCGGCCCGGCCGGTGATGTGCTGGATGAAGCGTCGTGGCGGCTGTCCGATCTGCGCAGCCAGATCAAGGTATTGCGTGGCCGGATTCGTGCCGTCTTGGAATCCATGCTCAGTAACAGTGATTATGACGGCGTGTTTCAGGATCAGATTGTTACCGACCGCAACGGCCGTTACGTGGTGCCGGTGCGGGCGGATTACCGTGGCCGGGTTAAAGGGTTTGTCCACGATGAATCTTCCAGTGGCCAGACACTGTTTATTGAACCGGCGGCCGTGCTGGAGCGCAACAATACGTTGCAGTCGCTGCGTCGGGAAGAACAGCGCGAGATTGAGCGGATTTTGCTTGAACTGGCGGCCATGGTCGGCGAGGCACGCGGCCCGTTGCGGCGTAATCAGGAGATTCTGGCGCAACTCGATTTTACCTGCGCTGTGGCCCGGTTTGCCGAATTGACCAAGGCTTGTGCGCCGCAGTTGACGACCAAGCGCCAGTTGGAACTGCGTGAAGTGCGTCATCCGCTGCTGTTGTTGGGCAGCGATGGACGACCGCGCGCGCAGAAAACCGTGGCCATTGATCTGCGTCTGGGCAAAAAGCACGATACTTTGATCATCAGCGGTCCCAACACCGGCGGTAAAACCGTGGCGTTGAAGACCGTTGGTCTGCTGTTTCTGATGGTGTCGGCCGGGTTGCCGATTCCGTGTCATCCGCACAGTAGGGTGTATCTGTTCAGCCGGGTGTTTGCCGATATCGGCGATGAACAGAGTATTGAAGAGAATCTGTCGACGTTTTCCGGCCACCTGCTGCGGATGAGACGCATTCTCGAACAGGTGGATGGTGATTCTCTGGTGCTGCTTGATGAAGCGGGGACCGGTACCGATCCGGCCGAGGGCGGTGCTCTGGCCCTGGCGGTGATGGATCGTCTGCGCGCGATTGGCGCACGCACGGTGGTGACCACCCACTTGAATATGATCAAAAGCTGTGCCTACCTGGAATCGCGGGTGGAGAATGCGGCGGTGGAGTTTGATCCCGAGACGTTGGCACCGACCTACCGCCTCCATTACGGGGTGCCGGGGGCGAGCAGTGCGTTCACCATCGCCCGCAACATGGGCATACCGGCCAAGGTGCTCGATCGGGCCAATCAGTATCTTGGCAGCGAGGAACGTGACGGCTTGGCCATGGTCGAGCAGCTCAATCAGGTGCAGAACCGCCTGGAACAACAACTGCGTGAGGCAGAAGAGCTCCGCAACGAGGCGGCTGCTGAGCAGCGTAAGCGTCTTAAGCTGTTGAAGGATTTTGAAGCCCAACGCGAAAAACTGCTCGATAAGGCTCGTCGCCGCGCCGAACAGCTGGTCAATGAGACCCAGGGCAAGATGAAAAAGCTGCTCAAGCAGGCGCGTGACATGCAAGGTGGCGATGGCCGCCAGCAGGCCGAGCTGATGCGCCAAGTGCGTGAGAGTCGTGAAGAGTTGCCGACGCCGGTGGAGGTGAAACGTCAGCGTCATGCCCCTGATCAGCTTAGTGAAGGGGAGCTGGTGCGGGTGGTTGCCCTCAATGCAGAAGCTCGGGTGGAACGGTTGTCTGGCGATGAAGTCGAGTTGAATGTTAACGGCAAGGTGATGCGCCTACCGCTGAGCGCACTGGAGGCGTTCAGCCCGCGTCGCTTCGCCGAAGCAAAAACGAAACGGGGCGGCACCAAAAGTCAGGTGGACCGCAGCCGTTTCAATCCGCGTCTCGACGTGGTGGGTTGCCGGGTCGAAGAGGCGCTGCCTCAGGTGGAGCGGCTGATCGATGATGCGCTGCTGAATAATTGGAAAGACATCAGTGTCGTTCACGGTCGCGGAACCGGTGCGTTGCGCCAGGCGATCCAGGAGCTGCTGGCGCACCATCGGGCGGTGACGTCGTTTCATGCCGCGGACAATGCCCATGGTGGTACGGCAGTGACTGAAATTGAGCTGGGGGACTGATGGCGCGGATACCGGAAGATCTGATCAGTCAGGTGCGCGAACGGGTCGATATTGTCGACGTTGTTTCCGGCTACGTGAAGTTGAAACATTCCGGTGATAACCACCTCGGTTTATGTCCGTTTCATAGTGAGAAGACACCGTCGTTCAACGTCAACAGCAGTCGCCAGATTTTTCACTGCTTCGGCTGCGGCGTCGGCGGCAATGTGTTCAGCTTTCTGATGCGTATGGAAGGGCTGGCGTTTCCCCAGGCGGTGAAACGGCTGGCTGACCAGGTTGGAGTCGTCATTCCCGACGATGAGCCGAGTCCTGAGGAGGTCCGGCGGCGTCTGGAGCGTGAAGAGCTGGCCGAGGTTTATGAGCAGGCGACGCGCTTCTATCACGATATCCTGCTTGCCGATCCGCGTGGTGCTCAGGCTCGAGGTTATATCCGTCGCCGTGGTTTTGACAGCGAAGCGGTGCGCCGCTTTCGCCTTGGCTTTTCGCCGGACAGTTGGGATGCGTTGTGCGAACACCTGACGTCTGAGGGCACGGATCTCGATAAGGCACGCCAACTTGGCTTGATCCGGCGCAGTGACAAGACCGGGAATGATTTTGACATGTTCCGTCAGCGGTTGCTGTTTCCGATTGAAGATCTGTCGGGCAAGGTGGTGGCCTTCGGCGGACGGGTACTCGACGACAGCCTGCCGAAGTACATTAACTCGCCTGAGTCGGCGCTGTATCATAAAAGCCGCCTGCTTTACGGTCTGTATCAGGCGAAACAGGCGATGCGCCGTGAACGGGCGGTGATTGTCGTTGAAGGTTATTTTGATCACCTGGCGCTGGTGCAGGCGGGCATTGAGCATGTGGTGGCGACCTGTGGCACCGCGTTGACCGATGACCACGCCAAGATCCTCAAACGGTATGTTGAGCGGGTCGTTCTGTTGTTTGATGAAGACGCCGCCGGACAAAAAGCGTGTTTCCGGGCCATGCCGAGTTTGCTGCAACAGGGGCTCGAAGTGATGACCCTGAGTCTGCCGGCCGGGGATGATCCTGATTCCTGTGTGCGCCGCGAAGGAGCTGAAGCCTTTTTGCAACGTTTGAATGAGGCACGCTCGGCCATAGAGGTTCATATGGAGGTGACTCTGGAACAGGCCGGTGATCGTGCTGAGGCGCAGGCGCGCGCCATTGATACGGTGCTGCAGATGATGCAGCGGGTACCGGATGACATCCAGCGTAACCTGCATCTCGGCCAATTGGCCCAGCGCAGTGGTGTGACAGTTGAGCTGCTGCAACGGCAATTGGAGCGGACCCAAGTTGAGGATCAACCACCCGCGCCACGCCCACAGCCAGCGCCGCGTCCGGCTGTGGCTCCGCGCCCGGTCGAGCCTGAGGAGATCCAGGGTGACTTTAAGGCGCAGAAGTGGTTACTCACTCTAATGCTTGCCGATGGCGGCGTCAGCGGTACAGTTGAAGAACAGGGCATTGACGCATTGTTTGACAATGCCGTCTGTCAGAAGGTGGCACAACAGATACAACGGGCCCATGCGGAGCAGCGTGAACCCGGAGAATGGATGCTCGACCAGTGCGAGGATCCCCGTGCACAGGATCTGCTGACGCAGCTTCTGGTGCGCGAGCAAGAACTTGTCAGTGACGATATTGAAAAAATCTTCGGCGATTGTCGTCAGGCAGTTGTCCGTAGTCAGCTAAAACAACGCAGGGCAGAGCTGCATACGCAGATGCGTGCCGCCGAGCAACATGGAGACTCGGAAAAACAGACAGCCTGTCTGCAGGAACTGACTCGGATCAACCGCGAACTCAAGCGCCGCGGATAAGCACCACAAATACGGACCACGGACGCGTGGTCGACAGGAGAAATGCACCTATGGCTAAAAAGACGAAAGAGGAAGAATTTCAGCAACTCATCGAAACCGGGAAGGAAAAGGGCTACCTGACCTACGATGAGGTGAATGACGCACTTCCTGAAGATATGGTGTCAAGCACCCAGCTCGAAGATGTCATGACCATGTTCGGCGAACTGGATATCGAAATTGTCGATAACGAGACCAAAGAGGAAAAAAGCAAGGGCGACAGCAATGACGACGAGGACGACAGCAAAGAAGAGGGCAACAACTTCGAAGCTGGCGTCATCGGTCGTACCAGTGATCCGGTGCGCATGTACTTGCGCGAAATGGGCCAGGTCTCACTACTGACCCGCGAAGGTGAAGTGGAGATTGCCAAGCGCATTGAAGAGGGGGAAGGCCTGATCACTCAGGTGGTGCTCAAGACCCCTATTGCTCTGCAGGAAGTGATCACTCTGGGCGACCAGCTTTCCGAAGGCTTGATCGGGATCACCGATATCACTAAGGACTACGATGAAGAGGAAGGCGCTGAAGCTGAAGAGAAACAGTATGAGCGTATTCTTGGTCTGATTGCGGAGATCCGCCAGAAAAATGACGAGCTGATCGAGCAACGTCAGTTGAGCAACGAAGGTGATGAGGCTCAGAAAAAAGCCGCCCAAAAGCGCATTGCCACATTGAAGGACGAGTTATGTGATCTGATGCGCCAGATTCGCCTCAAAGAGCAGACGGTGTCGAAAATTGCCCAACGCCTCAAGGAACTCAGCGCCCAGGTTAAGAAAGCTCTCAGTGAAGTGACGGCTTGTGAAAAAGCCCTCGGTTGCTCCCACAAAGACATTCGCCGCTATCTGCGTCGTTTCCACAAAAGTGACGATGAAGCAGCCAAGGTTGTTGAGGAACTGGGCAAAAGTGCTGACGAGTTGCAGGTGGCGGAAAAACGTCTTAAGGGCGCTCAACGCAAGTTCAAGCGGGTTGAAGAGGAAACCGGTTTCTCTCCCGAAGAACTGGTCGACTCCCTTAAAGAGGTTCATCGTGGCGAATGGCGTGCTAAAGCGGCCAAAACCGAATTGGTTGAAGCCAACCTGCGTCTGGTCGTGTCGATCGCTAAGAAATACACCAATCGCGGTTTGCAATTCCTCGATCTGATTCAGGAAGGCAACATCGGCCTGATGAAGGCGGTGGATAAATTTGAATACCAGCGGGGTTACAAGTTTTCCACCTACGCTACCTGGTGGATTCGTCAGGCCATCACCCGGGCCATTGCCGACCAGGCGCGCACCATCCGCATTCCGGTGCACATGATCGAAACCATCAACAAGCTGATCCGCACCAGCCGCCAGTTGGTTCAGGAGCTCGGCCGCGAGCCGATTCCTGAAGAGATCGCCGAGCGCATGGATCTGCCTCTGGAGAAAGTACGCCGTGTGTTGAAGATCGCCAAGGAACCGATCAGTCTCGAAACACCGATCGGTGAGGAGGAAGATTCCTCGTTAGGCGACTTTATCGAAGACAAAGGCGCGGTATCGCCGCTTGAAGCGGTGATCAAGGGCAACCTGTCTGACCAGACTGCTGAAGTGCTGTCCACCCTCAGTCCGCGCGAGGAGAAGGTGTTGCGCATGCGTTTCGGTATCGGTGAAAGATCCGACCATACTCTTGAAGAGGTTGGTCAGGACTTCAATGTTACTCGTGAGCGGATTCGCCAGATTGAAGCCAAGGCGCTGCGTAAACTGCGTCATCCCAGCCGGGCCAAGCGCCTGCGCAGCTTTGTTGATACCCCTTAAATCTTCTCATGGAACCTCCCACGGAGGACAGGGTGTCACAAATCTGGGATGAGGCCTTGACAGTTAGGATTCGATTTGTTAAACATAGCAGGCCTTGGCAGCAAGGCCGCAACATCATGACGCGGGGTGGAGCAGTTTGGTAGCTCGTCGGGCTCATAACCCGAAGGTCGGAGGTTCAAATCCTTCCCCCGCAACCAAAACAAATCAAGCCGGTTTACGTTTTCGTAAACCGGCTTTTTTATTTTCTCCTCCTCTTTTTCCTTCAATACATTTTCCGGGACACAGAATCTTATCCGGAGCCTGCCGTTGTTGTGCTACTATGAATCCGTTTTTATTAGCATTTACCGCGAAAACCTGCCCAGGTGGTCACAAAAAGGTCGCAATGGCGTTTATACCTGTGTTGGCAAACAATTCATGGTTAAATCAAAGAGTTAACCTGGATTTGTCACAAAGCGTGTCGCGAGAAGCTGAAACGTATCGCGACAGCGGTATTACCTTTGAAAAACGTAACCCGCCGAATACTTTAAACCGTTGGCATAGAAGTGGTTCTTTGCCAAGTGTATGGACACACTATGGAAACTGTAAGCGCACACTCTCTGGAAGATGACGCTCCGCAACTGTGGGAAGCCTTTACCGCAGCCTGCAGTGAAGAGGACTATTATCAAAGCTGGCTGGGGCTGCAGAGTGGCTGGATTGATGGCAGCGTGCAGGCCCTGCTGGTGCTGGCGGCGCCGGGTGGGCAGCTTTCACCGGTGGCGGGGTGGCCGCAGCAAGGTAATGATCCGGTGCGTCTGTCCGATGTGATCGAACGGGTCGTTGAAGAACAGTGTGGTTTACTGGTGGAATTGCCTGAACGTCATTACGGCATGGCCTATCCGTTGTTTATTGAGGATGCGCTGCATGCTGTTGTTGCTGTTGAACTTACGGTTCACGATGAGGCCCAACTCCAGCACGCCATGGAACAGTTGCAATGGGGCACGGCCTGGCTGGAGTTGCTGGTGCGTCGCCGGCAGGCGGAGGAGGATCAGGCCACCCTGTTTCGTTTGAAGACTGCAGTGGACCTGCTTGCCGAAACCCTGGGTAAAGAGCAATTTGACGAGGCCGCTATTGCCTTCACCACCGAGTTGGCTGCTGCCAGCGGTTGTGAGCGGGTCAGTCTCGGTTTTATGCGTGGTGGTCATATCAAGCTTGAGTCGGTGTCGCATAGCGCTGAAGTTGGCAAAAAAATGAACCTGACTCGAGCCATCGAACAGGTGATGGAAGAGGCGGTACTGCAACGGTGTGAGGTGACCTATCCGGCCCAGGACGGCGAAGTGCTCATTTGCCGCGAGCATGAGGCGCTGTCCCGGCAACAGGCTATGGCATCCATTGCCACGTTTCCGCTGTTTTGCCGCGATCAGTATGTCGGAGCACTGACCTGTGAGCGGGCAGCGGATCAACCGTTTACTCAACGTGATATGGAGTTCATGCGTTCGGTATCGTCGCTGGTGGCCCCGGCAATGGAGGAAAAGTATCGTCTTGACCGCCCTGTGCCGGTGGTGCTCTGGCAAGCCCTGTGTTATCAACTGGAAGCGCTGTTTGGTGCCGGACACGTCGGGCGGAAGTTGTTTGCCACCATTGTTCTCGGTGTGGTGATATTTTTTACGACGGCAACCGGTGACTATCGTCTTACCGCAGATACCTCGCTTGAAGGGGCGATTCGTCGGGCCATCGTGGTGCCGTTTGACGGCTATATCGATCAGGCTCCAGGACGCGCCGGTGATCTGGTTGAGCAGGGGCAGTTGCTTTGTTCCCTTGATAGCCGCGATTTGCATCTGCAGAAACTGGCCAAAGTCAGCCAGCACCGTCAGATGGAACAGCAGTATCAGGATGCCGTGGCTAATCATGATCGTTCTCAGGCGGTGATCATCAGAGCGCAACTGGAACAATCACAAGCTGAGATGGATCTGCTTGATGCCCGCCTTGCCCGCACCTCATTGACGGCACCGTTTTCCGGGCTGGTGGTGAGTGGCGATCTCAGCCAGCGTCTTGGAGGCGCGGTGGAGCAGGGCGAAGTGCTGTTTGAGGTAACGCCGCTCGATGCCTACCGGGTTATTCTCAAAGTTGATGAACGGCGGATCGGCGATGTTGCGGTGGGGCAGCATGGCACGCTGGTGCTGTCGTCGCTGCCGGACAACCGTTACCCCTTTGCAGTCGATAAAATTACGCCGATCACCAAAGCTGAAGATGGCCGCAACTATTTTCGTGTCGAAGCGCACCTGCAACAGATTGACGATAGCTTGCGTCCCGGCATGGAGGGGGTCGGCAAGATCGATATTGATCGGCGTAAATTGATTGCGATCTGGGCGCGCGACTTTGTCGAATGGTTGCAGTTAACCTTGTGGACGTGGACGTCCTGATCGTCGATCAGAGGATGGTACGATCATGAGTGAGTCCCTGTTCAGTCAGTCCTGGTACCGTGTTGCACCGCTCAAGCCTCGGTTGCGCAGCCATGTACAGATTTATCGTCATCAGTACCGTGGCGAGGACTGGTACGTGATTCAGGATCAATTCACCGGACGTCATCATCGGTTTTCCCCGGAAGCGTATCAGTTGATCGGCCTGATGGATGGCCGCCGCACCTTGGGCGAGATCTGGATCACGGCCTGTGGCCGACTGGGTGATCATATGCCGACCCAGGATGAGGTGATCGGACTGGTCTCGCAACTGCACCGCAGCGATCTGTTGCAAACCTGTGCTCTGCCCGACTTTGCTGATCTTAAACAACGGCTGATGCAGGGGCGGCGTAATCGCTGGCTGACACCGTTGTTGTCACCCATGGCGGTGCGTTTTCCGCTTCTTGATCCGGACCGGTTTCTCAGTCGCACCATGCCTCTGGTTAATCCGTTGCTGAGTTGGCCGGCCCTGCTGGTGTGGTTGGTGGTGGTGATGTTTGGCGGTGGTATGGCCGTCAGCCATTGGACCGATCTGACCAACAATCTCAGTGATAAATTGTTCGGGCTGGAAAATCTGTTTCTCATCAGCCTGATCTATCCGTTGCTCAAGGTGGTTCACGAATTCGGTCACGCCTACATGGTCAAGAAGTGGGGTGGCGAAGTGCATGAGATGGGGATCATGCTATTAGTTTTTATGCCGATCCCCTATGTCGAAGCCTCATCGTCTCTCGCTTTTCGCGACAAGAAAAAGCGGATGCTGGTCGGAGCTGCCGGCATTCTCGTAGAGATGTTCATCGCTGCTGTGGCAGTCTTGTTGTGGCTGGAGATGGAACCGGGGGCAGTGCGCGCGGCAACGTTTAACGTGATGCTGATTGCCGGCGTGTCCACGGTGCTGTTTAATGGCAACCCGTTACTGCGTTTCGATGCCTATTATGTCCTGGCCGATGCGCTGGAAATTCCCAATCTTGGTCAGCGCAGTACCGCTTATCTGTCGTACCTGGCCAAACGCTATCTGCTCGGTGTGCGCAGTTTGACCTCGCCGGCATCCACCGATGGCGAAGCGGGGTGGCTGGCGGGCTATGCTCTGGCGTCGTTTGTCTACCGCATTTTTATTTCGTTGCGGATTATTCTGTTTGTCGCCGGTAACTTTTTCATGTTCGGGGTGGTGTTGGCCCTGTGGGCGGCCATTGGCCTGGTGGTATTGCCGGTGGGTAAAGTGTTGCGTTATCTGATCAAGGATGGAGAAATGCGCCGAAAACGGATGAGAATTGTTGGCGCAGTGGTGGTGCCGACACTGGCCCTCATTGCTTTTATCAGTCTCGTGCCGATGCCGTTTTCCACGGTGTGTCAGGGGGTGACCTGGGCACCGGACGACGCTCAGGTCCATGCGGCTGTGGACGGTTTTGTCGGCGAATTTATGATCCCCAGCGGTCAGTATGTTGCCGCAGGAACACCGCTGCTGCGTTGTGAAGATCCGCAGCTTGATGCCCATGTGCGTCTGCTCAAAGCGCGGCAGAAGGAATACCAGGCCCGCTACAATGTCAGTTTGTTGGGAGATCGCACCGAGGCGGCTCTACTCAAAGAAGCCATGGCCCAGGTGACTGCCGAACTGCACCGTGCGGAAGAGCGGCGGCAGGCTCTGACCATCTACAGTCGCAAAGCCGGCGTGTTTGTTGTGCCGCAGCCGGAAAATCTTATCGGCCACTTTGCCCGGCGAGGGGCCGCGCTTGGCTACCTTGTCGACGAGTCTCAGATGCAGGTGCGGGTTCTGGTTGCCCAGGCGGATATCGACCGGGTGAGGGCTGATACGCAGCGTGTCGAATGTCGCCTTGCTCAGAATGTCGGCGATGTTGTCGAAGCCAGGGTGTTGCGTGAAGTGCCGGCGGCCAGTCGTGAACTGCCGAGTTTGGCTCTGAGTCTCGAAGGGGGTGGATTGTTTGCTCTTGATCCGCGCGAAAAGGACAGAGCCATGGCTGTCGAGCGGTTGTTTCAATTTGAGTTGGCCTTGCCCAAAGGTGCCACCCGCAATATTGATGAGCGGGTGTTTGTCCGCTTTGTTCATCAACCCGAACCGCTGATTCGACGCGCTTATCGTGCCGTGCGCCGTGTGTTGCTCAGCCGGTTTGCCGTTTAGGTGGCCCATGGCGTTACGTTTTCCTCACCACGTGCAACCGGCAAGTCACGATTTGCGCCCGGAACGTCAGGACCGTGTTGAGTCGCGTCTGGAAGGTTTGGCACATCGTCTGGTTGGACAATTGCGTCGTCTGCAACGCTCTGGACCATCCGTGCAGCGGATGCTGCGGGCGATTGATGAGCAAGGGGAAAAACTCAAACCCTTGAGTGATGCCGAGCTATGCAGTGGCCTTGAACCGTTGCGGCTGGCGTTGTACGAGGATGGCCTCACCGAGCAGACGGTTGTCACCAGCTTTGCCCTGATTCGTGAGTTGTCGCAGCGGGTTTTGGGGATGCGTCATTATCCCAGTCAGCTCACCGGTGGTCTGGTGATGTTGCAGGGGATGGTTGCCGAGATGGAAACCGGCGAGGGCAAGACCCTCACCGCCACCTTGCCGGCCGCCACCGTGGCTCTGGCCGGTATCCCGGCACATGTGATCAGTGTCAACGATTACCTCACCGGTCGCGACGCCGACCTGATGGAGCCCCTTTATCAGGCGCTGGGGTTGCGTGTTGGCCGGGTCGTGCATGGTCAGAATCCCGCTGAGCGGCGACAGGCCTATGATTGCGACATCACCTATGCCACCAACAAGGAGCTGGTGTTCGACTACCTGCGTGACCGTTTGACGTTGGCCGAGCGCCTTGACCCTCTGCTGTTGCAGGCTGAATATCTGCATGGTTCGGCACCGCGCAGTGAGCGGGTACTTATGCGCGGCCTGCATTTTGCCCTGGTTGATGAGGCGGACAGTATTCTCATCGATGAAGCGCGCACGCCGCTGATTATCTCCGGCGGTGAAGGGGGGAATGAAGAGCGCGAGTTTCTCGAACAGGCTCTGGATCTGGCTCGCACGCTGGAACAGGGCAAGGACTTTGTCCTTGATGAGGCGCGACGCCAGGTATTGCTTACCGATCAGGGTAAGCAGACCATTGAAGAGCAGACCAAATCACTTGGCCCGTTGTGGAATGGCCTGGTTCGCCGTGAGTCTACACTGTATCAAGCCTTGACGGCATTGCACTTTTTTCATCGTGACGAGCAGTATCTGTTGCGCGATGACAAAGTGCAGATCATCGATGAATTCACCGGACGGGTGATGGCGGATCGCTCTTGGGAACAGGGGCTCCATCAAATGATTGAACTTAAGGAGGGCTGTGAACTCAGCCAGCGCCGCGAGACTCTGGCCAAGATCAGCTTTCAGAAGTTCTTTCGCCGCTACCTGCACCTATCCGGGATGACCGGCACAGCCAAGGAGGTTACCGCCGAGTTGTGGGCTGTTTACCGGCTGCAGACCCAAAGGGTACCCACCAACCGGCCGGTGATCCGTCAGCTATGGCCTGATCGGGTCTTTGCCCATGAACAGGATAAGTGGCAGGCGGTGGTGGAACAGATCCGCGACCAGCATCAGTTGGGGCGTCCGGTGTTGGTGGGCACGCGATCCGTGGCCGTGTCTGAGTATCTGGCGAAACAGGTGGCGAGATTCGGTCTGCCTCATCAGGTGCTCAACGCCAAGCAGGATGCTACGGAAGCTGATATTGTCAGCCGTGCCGGGCAGGCCGGTGCCATCACCATTGCCACCAACATGGCCGGACGCGGCACCGATATCAAGCTCGGACCGGGAGTTAAAAAGCTTGGTGGGCTCCATGTTATTGCCACGGAGCGCCATGATGCTGCGCGCATTGACCGCCAGCTGGCGGGTCGCTGCGGTCGCCAGGGTGATCCCGGCAGTTGTCAGGCGTTCTTAAGTTTTGAAGACCTCCTGCTCGAAGGAAATCGGGCCGGATTTGCCGCCCATCTGGTGCGCCGATTGGCGATAGTGCTGCCGTTGCTCGGACCACGGTTGTCGCGGTGGTCCATCCAACTGGCGCAAGCCCATGTCGAACATTATCATGCCCGGATTCGTAAAGAGCTGTTCCGTCGTGACCAGGCTCAGGGCAGCCTTTTGTCGTTTTCCGGACGTCTGGAATAAGAGAGGAAACCATGAAGAAACACCTAATATGTCTGGCCCTGTTGCTGCTCAGTGTGGCTCCGGTGCCGGCTGAAGCGTTACCGCCCCTGGAGGGGTTGGTGGAACCGCATGAAACCGTGGAGTTTAGCAGTCAGATTGCCGGAATTCTCCAGGAGGTGACCGTTGAACGCGGCAGCCGAATCTGCCAGGGGCAGGTGGTGGCACGCCTCAAATGCGGCGTGGAGGAAGCTGCTGTTAAGGTCGCGGAGGCACGCGTCGAGTTTGGCCAGCGCAAGGCGCAACGCAACAGTGAGCTGTACAAAAAACAGCTCATCTCCATCCATGAAAAAGATGAGTTGGAAACAGAAATTCAACTGGCCAAACTTGAACTGGAAGAAGCGCGTGAACAATTGGCGCTGCGCACCATCACCAGTACCATCGATGGAGTCGTCGTGGAACGGATGGGCGCACCGGGCGAGTATGTCGGTGAAGAACCGTTTCTGGTGGTGGCCCAGATCAACCCGCTCAATATCGAGCTTGTTGTGCCGATTGCCTATTACGGACAGATTCGCGAAGGTGCCAAAGCGCAGGTGACTCTGGAGCAACCGGTTGGCGGTACTTACCCCGCCACAGTGATGATTGTCGACCAGGTGCTTGATGCCGCCAGCGGCACCTTTGGTGTGCGTCTGGAGATGGCCAACCCCAAGATGAAACTGCCTGCCGGACTCCAATGTCAGGTGGTGTTTTAAGCTGGCTTACTGTGAGCGAGCAGATCAACCACGGTGATATCGGCGAGGATGTGTCCTTCGTCATCGACCACGGCCAGTTCTTTGACCCCGGTCTTGGCCATCCGTTTGAGAATGGTGTCCACGCTCTCCTCAGGTGACGCCTTGACGTTGCCGTGACTCATCAGGTCGGCGGCTTTTTTGACGCTAAGCCGCCGCAGGATGTCGCGCGAATGGATCTTGTCGTCGTAGTGATACGGGTAGAGAAAGCGCAGCAGCGCACCGATGGTAATCGCACCGAGCAGCTTACACTGCTTATCGACCACATAGACCAGCCGTGAATGGGGGAAGCGTACCGCCACCTCAACCA
Source organism: Desulfuromonas acetoxidans DSM 684 (assembly GCF_000167355.1). Classification (NCBI taxonomy): domain Bacteria; kingdom Pseudomonadati; phylum Thermodesulfobacteriota; class Desulfuromonadia; order Desulfuromonadales; family Desulfuromonadaceae; genus Desulfuromonas; species Desulfuromonas acetoxidans. Next base: position 86,695 of record NZ_AAEW02000004.1, on the reverse strand, counting down.
CCTCGCTGATGGCACAGTGTTCCTGGACGCAGGGAATATCTCGATCTTCGATGCGTTGCATGATCTCGCTAATCTTCATCCGTTTCCTCCACATTCGTTTCACCGGCATTGCCGATCGCCCATTTCACCAGTGGCGGCGAAATCATTTCGTTGAGGATGATCGACACCAAAATGGCGCTGAGTAGCATGTCGAAAATTTCCGTCGGCAAAATCGGTTCCGCCAGAAATACCAGCCCCAGAGACAAACCCGCCTGCGGCAACAGTGCCAGACCGAGGTTGCGATAAATCTGCGGTGAGGCGTGGGCGATTTTGCCGCCAACCAGGGTGCCACCGAGTTTACCGACAAACCGTCCCAGCAGGATGATGATTCCCAGCACGGCCGAGGTTGTAAATACTTTCAGGTCAAAATGGGCCGCAGCCAGAGTGAAGAACAGGCAGAAAATGGTCTCCTCCATGATGTCCATCTGATGAAACAAGTCGTCGGCATGCTTCACTCGATTGATGATAACAAAGCCCATGGTCATATTGGCCAACAGCGGTGAAAAACCGAGGTGGGTGGAGATGCCGCTGATCAGGAAAATAGCACCCAGCGTGAGCATCAAATTGCTTTCCGGCCGCTTCGATGGTTGAAAAAAATGGCCGAATACCAACCCGCCGAGCCCGCCCATCAGCAACGAGCCGACAATGGTCAGCACACCCTGTATGATCAGGTGGTTGTCCGCGTTGCTCAGCAGCAGTTGTCCGGCAATGGTAATCGATGCGGAGAACAGAACAATGCTCAAGGCATCATCCAGAGCGACGACCCCCAGCAGAGTGGTGGTTAACGGGCCTCGGGCACGCAGCTCATGCATGACGGCCATGGTTGCGGCCGGAGCTGTGGCCACGGATATACCGCCGAGGATGAGAATCACCGACAGAAAGATCGCATCGCTTTCGTGCAGTAACGGCGAAAGCAAAGGCCGGCAGAGATAAACTGCGGCACAGGTGCAGACAAACGCCCCGGTCCCTTCCGACAGGTTGATCCAGATAATCTCATTGCCCAGATCGCGGATTCGTGAGATGCGCAGGCTACCGCCGATGGAGTAGGCGATAAACGCCAGAGCCAGTTCCGAGGTGAACAGAAACAGGTGACTGATTTGTTGATACGGGATAATACCGCTCACCGAAGGGGAAAAAAGCAAACCCGCAACAATGTAACCGCTGATACGTGGCAAACGCAGACGGTTGGCAGCCTTGCCGGAAAAATATCCGGTGACGAGAATCAGGCCGAGAATTGTCAGTGGTTGTAGCGCGGGAAACAGCATAGATCACTCATCTCACAGAGGGTGCCCACAGCGTCCAATCCTTTTGCTGTGAGCTTCTCCACCAGTATGCCAGATATTTCAGGATGCGCAGAGTGTGTCGGTTTGTTGATTATAATGCGCCACATTCTGTTCAAAGTGCGCTATCCTGCGACGGTATTATTTCAGATGAAACAAGGAGATTTGATGATGGAAAACGACAGCCAACCGAAAAACAGCGCACATCCACTGTACATGTTGTTGCATAGTGAAGAGATTGAAGATTTTAACACGCAGCGTGAAGCTCATGACGATTTCAGCGTGTTAAAAGGGTTGGATTTCCGTGGTCTTGACCTGCGCGGTGCCGAGTTGACGGGCTTTGATCTGTCCGACGGCTACTTTCGCCAGACCGATCTGCGTGGCCTCGATCTGCGTACTTGCAATCTGGAGGGGGCGAGCCTGCGCTCCGCCAAGATTTCCGGCACCTACTTTCCAGACGAACTGTCACCGGATGAAATCCTTATGTCTCTCAATCATGGCACGCGGCTGCGCTACCGTTAGGGGGGGCTGTGAGATTAGGGGGGCGTTCTCGTTATTTACGTTGAGAACGGTCCCCCTCTAGAGTTGGTTTGTCTGGAAGAGAGAAAGGTCTTGAAATCTAGGCTGTGAAACGCTGTTGCTTTTTTCTTAGCGCGACAACCCCAATCACTCCAAGGCACATAAAGGCAAATGTGGAAGGTTCAGGAACAACAGCACTTTGCTCTTCAACAAACCCTGAATAATTCACATATGCCTGAGAATAATTATAAAAGCCGAATAGCCCGGTATTAAAATCCCCTGCAATATCAAAAATGGTTTCGTCGTCAATTGATATGATGGTACGTGCAGCGGAATAGTCGAGAGAGAATTCGTAATTTTGCAGGTCTCGCCATCCCAGGGAAGAAGAGTATGAACTGGCAAGGATCTCGAGGTCGTTCCCTGTATGCTCCCACAGATTAATATCAGAACCTGTGATTCGAGACAGGGTGAAGCCCTCCAATCCAGTCCCTGGACCTGCTGTTTGATTGTTTTGCTTCCAGTCAAAAAGCAGGTAGTCATCTGAGCTGTTCAGGCCAAAAACAAAACCAATAAAATCATCATCGCTTGTTGTCTTTACAGTCAATGTCCCTTCGATCAAGCGATTAAAATAATCAGTGTCACTGACAAAATAAGTAGGTTGTCCATTGATGGTCTGCAGAACGCTGTAGCCATCGTTGCTCACGTTCCAGTTACCTCCTGGAGAGGCGGTCCAATTTTGTAAATTCATCGCCAGGCCAAATGCCATGGATGGTAAAGAAAAGATGATTACTGCAAAGGGTAAAAGCACGATTTTTCGCATTTTTAATCTCGTTTCTAAAAGAAGTTTTATACGTAAAGCTAACAACTGCCAGTATTTTTAGCTTTTTTAAAGGTAACCAACCCTAAAAATCCAATGCCGATCAGGATCATGGTAGCTGGCTCAGGCACCGGTTGAGTTGTGGATTCAGCCATTGTCCCCGTCAACGACCAGGACAGTAAATCTGTTCCATCTCCAGGTAAATAAGTATCCAAAAACACAAGTGTCCATTCTCCCGCGAGGTCCAATCCATTGAAAATCGAGAGGGAGTCCGGTGCCTGAAAGGATCCTTCAGCATTCATGGATGTGAAGTCATAGGAGATTAGAGAATGTGCAGCATCGTCAAAAATAACATCAAAGAAGCCATCGAAAAAATTGCTGCCGCCTTGTGACATAAGAGAAGCACTGACACCATTGTGTTCAATCCAAAGATTTATGTTTTTCCAAAATGTTTCTCCAGAATCTGCATCCCCCAGTTCTATCTGGACATTAAGGTCCGTCACCAAACCATTCAACTCTGATGTAAGTGAGACGGAGGTTGCCGGATAGGAGTCGATGTTACTGACAGCGTCGCCATAGAGAGTGAATGACATGGCCCCGGCTGTCGTTGCCGTTAAGCCGAGTAACATAATGCAGGTGGCAAAAAAGGTTTTCATGGCTTTTCCTTTCTCAAGCAGGTTCCCCAGTAGGCATGAAATTAAAATTAAAAAAATACTTTGAGTGCAGCGCGATGCTTTCCGCAAAAAATAGACATTACATAAAAAGAAGCTAACTGTAAATATAAAATTAATATAGATAAATATTGGAATGCTGAAAATGTCAGTTAAAACAGTGATATAGCAACGAGATAAATTTTGCAAAAAGTTAAAAATCTCAAAGTCTAACATAGTGTATGTTTTTGCACATGAATAAATTCTATTGACAGCGGCAAAAACGAGCTGCTAGCCTTCGAGGACATTTTGACTTAAAAATGTTTTCATCAAGGAGGCGGATATGCCCGTTCTGCGTTATTTTCTCTGTACGGTTCTTCTGGTCTTAATCTTTTCAGCTCAGGTGCTTGCCGTTGACTGCTCGACAGGCGGCGGGATTTCAACTATTGGCGTAGAATACGTTCCTGATACCTGTCCGCCATATGGAGACAATGAAGTCACCCACTTTGTCGACACGATGTTGACATGTAGTGGTGGCGAGGTAACCCTTTATGCTCATTACGGAGACTCATTAAACACCCCGGCAGCCATTGCCTCCTATGCCGCCTCTAATAACTATCGTGTGATGTGGAACAAGGACAACGGCCACATCGTCATGGTCCATCGCTATTTCCGTGGCACCATTGACGGTGTTTCTATGACAAGTGTCCCTTCTGGAACCATCAACACCGAAGGTTTCGATCAAATTTTCATGCCAAATGCGTTTCCCGATGCGGATGGCAATGGCAATCCTGATTGCGCAGACAGTGGAGACGCCCCGGAAGTTGAAAAAGAACCAGAGCCGGTAATTGGTGCATGTGAAGTCGGCAATAGGTCTTTCGGCTCCCAAGTCAATGTCGCCAGCGGCAATCTCTCTTTGACACAATCCCTGTTTTCTGAAGCAGAAACCGGATTGCCCGGAGGGCTTTACTTCAGCTGGAATAGTTTGGGGAATGGCTGGCAGCTGAATCAGGATGTCCATTACGAACCCACCTGGGCTCCTGCTCCCGGCATAGCCTATACCTGTACTCAAAGTGTTTCGAGTTGGACTGCCATCTTGAGCAGTGATAAGAATAACGACAATGGTGTCGTTTATCCGGTTAAGTGGACTGAAACCGGAACGGATTTGATGGTCGGCAGTTGCTCCATTGCCGATGCTCCTTATATTCGCGTTCGTCAGGCCGATGGCGGCTACCTGTATTTTTCCGACACGTCAAGCGGCAGCGATCTTGCCTCGGTCAACGGCTCGTATGCCACCTGGTCGGACGAAGATCACAGCGTTACCTATCGTAATGGCACGCAATTGACCTTTAATGACGATGGGAAGATTCTTGAACGCCGTGACCGTAATGGTCTTGTCGCCCAGTACAGTTATATCGACGACCAGTTGCAAAGCATTACTGATCGCTTCGGCCGTACCACCGTATTCAGTCATGATGGCGATGGCCACGTTTCCACCATCACCGCTCCGGACGGCCGTAGCGTCAGCCTGACCTACAGTGGCGAGCACGTGGCTTCAATGACCACCAGCGATGGTCGCACCTGGAGTTATACCTACAGTGATGGCCGCCTGACGCAAATCAGCGATCCCGCCGGGAACGAAAAAAGTTATGCTTACGACAGCAGCGGTCGCGTCGTGCAAGGCACTACCCCGGACGGCACCCGCACCATCAGCTACGATGACTCCACCAATGAGAGCGTCATCACCGACCGCGACGGCAGCCAGACCATCCACGGCTATGACGCTGATCAACGTACGCCGATCTACACCATTGACGCCCAGGGCGGAGAAACCCTGTACACGTACAACAGCCGCAACCAACTGACTTCCACCAGCGATCAGGAGTTGCGCTCCCGCACTTCCACCTACAGCACCCAAGGCGATCTGGTCACCGAAACCGATGCCGCCGGGATTACCACCAGCTACACCTACAACAGCAACGGCGATGTGACTGCCGTCACCGATGCCATGGGGAACACCACCCAGATCGCCTACGATGCCAACGGCAATCCCATAACCGTCACCCTGGCCAATGGTCTGCAGATTATCAACACCTACAACAGCCTCGGTCAACTCGTCAGTCGCCAGGATGTCAACGGCGGTGTGACCGGCTATACCTACGATGCGAACGGTTTTCCCGCCCAAGTTATCGCCCCCGACGGCAGCGTCACCACCTACAGTTTTGACAATGGCGGTCGCCTGCTTACCGAAACCGATGCCGGCGGATACGTTACCAGTTACACCTATGACAATGCCGGCCGCCTGGCTGGCAAAACCATGCCCGGCGGTGACACCACCAGTTACGGCTACAATGTTTTGGGCCACCTCACCAGCGTCCTTCACCCCGACGGAACCACGACCAGTTTGACCTATGACCACGCCGGTCGCCTGCTCAGTCTTATCGACGGTGCTGGGCGGAGTACCCACTATCAATACAACAACCTCGGCCAGAGAACCGTCAGTACCGACGGCAACAGCAACAGCACTGATTACACCAGCAACTTCATGGACCAGCTCACCCGCATCACCGATCCGCTCGGCACGGTTACCGACCTGGTGTATCAGGACGACGGTCTCAGCCTGGCCGAGGTGATTGACGGCCGCGGCAACAGCCTGACCTACAGTTACGACAGTGCCGGGCGCCTTATCCAAACCAACCAACACGGCGTCATCACCAGCTACACCTATAACAGCCTGGGGCAACTGGCGACACGTACCGACGCCCGTGCCATCGTCACCGAATACAGTTACGACAGCCTCGGTCGTTTGACCCAGCTTCACTTTCCCGCCGACAGCAGTCAGGATGTTCTTTACGGCTACGATGCCGGTACCTGGGGTGGTGGCCAACTGACCAGCATGCAAGATGCCGGTGGCAGCCACAGCTACGCTTACGACAGCTTGGGGCGACTCGTCAGTCACACCTACACGTTACAAAACACCGCTTACGCCACCGGCTACAGCTACGATGCTACCGGCAATCTGGTCACTCTCAGTTATCCCGGCGGGTTCGCTGTGACAACCAGCTATGACGGCAACCATCGTCCCTTGAGCATACAGGCTGAGCTGGGCGACCAAACCCTGGATATCCTGACGCAGATCGGCTACGACACCAATGGCCGCCCCGTCCAATGGCAGCATGGCAACGGTTTGCTCACCAGCGCCGGCTACGATGGCGGCGGTTTGCTGCAAAATCTGACCCTGTCTTCGCATCTGGCGGAAGAATACAGCCGTGACGGCACCGGTCAGCTCACCGCCCTGACACGTACCGTACCGACCACCGGTCAGGACATCTATCAATACGATGTTGTTGGCCAATTGATCTCCGCCGACAAAAACAGCATCCTACGCACCTACAGCTACGACCCGGTCGGCAACCGCCTCACCCTCAATGAAGATGGCGAGATCGACACGTCCACCCTGGCCACGGACAGCAATCAGCTGCTCGCCGTCAGCGGCGTCAACGCCGAAAGCCGTCTCTACGACATCCAGGGCAACAGCCTGCAACTGTCCACGCCGCAGTTTGACGATCTGCAGTTGACCTACAACCAGAGTGGTCGTCTGAAAACCCTCAGCAACAGCGGTACGGTCAGCGACTATCTCTACGACGGCAACAATCTGCGCGTGGTCAAAGACAGTGACGGTGTCGTCACCCACTACCATTACGATCTCCAGGGCCGTTTGCTCGCTGAAACCGACAGTGACGGCACCTTACGTCGTGCCGTGGTCTGGTATGGCGATACCCCGGCAGCTTTGATTGACATCGAGCAGTCTGGGCCGACCTTTTACACCTGCACCACCACGGAATCCCTCACCGGCGCCGCTGGTCCCGGTATGACCCTCGACACTGTTACTCACACGGTTGTTATCGAAGATGGCGACTACGCCGGCACCTACGCCATCAGCGATGAGAACTGGCAGGTCTATTCTTCAGGAATTGTGTTCATCTGGAGTGGTGAGAGTTTCCGTTTGGAGGGAGGATTTGCGCCCGACTATGAACTACCCACTCGTAGCGGAGCCCTGTTCGTTTATCAGGAGGATGACGAAGGTAATTCTCAAGTCATCGATGTGTACAAGCTGTGGAAAGAAAGTGAAAGCGGCGGCAGCACCATCGCCACCCCGTACCAGGTCCACACCGACCAGATTGGCGCCCCGATTTTGCTCACCGACGCCACAGGCACGGCCGTCTGGTCCGCACAGTATGCCCCGTTCGGTCAGGCCACAATCAACAACGATGTCGACGGCGACGGCACCGAAGTCGTGTGCAACCTGCGCTTCCCCGGCCAGTACTTTGACGCGGAATCCGGTCTGCATTACAATTGGCATCGCTACTATGAGCCACGGTCGGGACGCTATATTACTTTGGATCCGATTGGTTTGGCTGGTGGGATTAATCTTTATGCTTATGCAAATAGGAATCCAGTTAATGTGGTGGATCCAACCGGTGAAATTGGCATCGCAGGGGCAGCTGCCATAATTACAACTGCACTTACTTCAGTTGTTGTGTATATCACTGTGGATTGCATCGATAAGTGCTCTAAGAAATTCCCTTGTAACGATCTTGAGAATCCTGATCATGCACGAAACTTAGAAAAATGTGCGGATAACTGCCTAAAATTTTTAAAGTTTCTTGGCTTTAATACTAAGAGTGGTCTTTTGAGCAAAGCAGCAAGGAAAGTGGGAGGCGAAGTAGGTGAGGCTGTCGGCAAATGAGGGGAAAATTTAAAACATCCATAATAATTAATATTTTTCTATATTTATTTGTTTGTTATGCGGGAGTAAACTTTCTTGTTCGCGAAAATATATACTTGGCAAGTCAATATGGAATAAAAATATATATAATTATTTCAATTATATTGTTTACTTTAATATTGATAGTTGGATTATTTGTTAATCCGTTTGCTTTTCGCAGGATCGCATTGATCTGGAATTGTTTTTTGTTTTTCTTGCTATTTATATTGAAAATTGTTAGTTGGATAATCATATTCTTTGTATTAGATGTTAAGCCAACAGAGATAATCTTTAATTTAGAAAATATTTTACAGTTATTAGTTGGCTTGGCATTTCTTGGTTGTGTATGTTCTCTCTTAAAGTTGAAAATAGGTAAAGCGTAGGGCCGTTTGCTCACTGAAACCGACAGTGACGGTACCTTACGTCGTGCCGTGGTCTGGTATGGCGATACCTCGGCAGCTCTCATTGACATCGAGCAGTCCGAGCCGACCTTCTTCACCTGCACCACCACGGAATCCCTCACCGGCGACACGGGGCCCGGTATGGCTATCGATACTGCTGCCCACAGCGTCATCATCCAGGATGGCGACTATGCCGGCACCTACGCCATCAGTGATGAAAACTGGCTGGTCTACCCGTCAGGTGTTGTGTTTAGCTGGAGTGGCGAGACGTTCCAATTACAAGGCTCGTTCTCTCCCTACTATGAACTGCCCACACGCAGCGGCGGCTTGGTCATTTATCAAAAGAACGACGAAGGTAACTTCGAGATCGCCGATTTATATAAGCTGTGGAAAGAAAGTGAAAGCGGCGGCAGCACCATCGCCACCCCGTACCAGGTCCACACCGACCAGATTGGCGCCCCGATTTTGCTCACCGACGCCACAGGCACGGCCGTCTGGTCCGCACAGTATGCCCCCTTCGGTCAGGCCACAATCAACAGCGATGTCGACGGCGACGGCACTGAGGTCGTGTGCAACCTGCGCTTCCCCGGCCAGTACTTTGACGCGGAATCCGGTCTGCATTACAATTGGCATCGCTACTATGAGCCACGGTCTGGGCGGTATATTACCTTGGATCCGATTGGCTTGGATGGCGGGATTAATCTTTATGCTTATGTTGAAAATAACCCGAGCAACTATAGAGATCCTTGGGGGCTGATTAGTGGCGGGCCAAGAAATTATTGGGAGCAAGATAAATTTAAAGAATGCGCTGCAAATTCAGTTGGGTTTGCAATTGCTTTGAATGACTTCAGCAGGGTGGAAGATGATAGGGGGTGTACTTATTTTTGCTGGTCTTTGACCACTGACCTTGTTGGCATTGGGGGAGGGGCACCTATAGTGTCTTCTGCAAACACTAGCCCAGTGACTATTACTGGAGGTTTGGGGAAGTATGGATCAATCTCAACGGAACCGTTTAGCATATATGGTGAAAAAGGGTGGTCCAAGCCTAACATGTCTCTTAATGTCGGGGTATCCTATGGGGTTCCAACTATTTTTGGTGTACCCGTTGGGGTGAGTGCGAGGTTAATATGTTTCCTTGTGTCTGATGTTGATGATAATGGCTGCCCATGCTCGGAAACAAGCTCTGCTGCCCCGGGAGCAGTTTGGGGAACCCACTAATATGAATGACGTGAATTTTAAAGAAATCGACTCTTTTCATAGCAAAAGCTCCACAAATATATGCACAGAAGATCTAAGTTGTGTTTATAAAAAAATTAGAAGTGATCCTATTGGTTATTTTTTGTTTGATAATTATTTTGTGAGATTTATATTATTTTCAATTGCTCCAGCTGTAACTATTTTAGTTATTTTTAAGTTCGTATTATTAAGTATCGATCTTAACAAATATATCGAGATGTTATTTCCTATATCTGTTATTTGGTTGTTCTTTAATAGAAGTACGATTTTTTTAATAATAAAATTATCTATGTTGTTTTATTCATATTTACCTTTTTTAAATTTTCAATACCTTTCAACTGGTGAGATTGTAAAATATAAAAGTTTAAAAAATTCAATATTCATTTTATTCTGCTTTCTTACTATTGGCTTAATTATGCAAGTTGCAATTTGGAGATGAACATAAGGCTTGGCAGAAAAATAGGTCTCTAGAATTAAAAAGCAAAACTAGCATCCTGCGCACCTACAGCTACGACCCGGTCGGCAACCGCCTGACATTCAATGAAGATGGCGAGATCGACACGTCCACCCTGGCCACGGACAGCAATCAGCTGCTCGCCGTCAGCGGGGTCAATGCCGAAAGCCGCCTTTACGACATCCAGGGCAACAGTTTACAACTGTCCACGCCGCTATTCGATGATCTGCAGTTGACCTACAACCAGAGTGGTCGTCTGAAAACCCTCAGCAACAGCGGTACGGTCAGCGACTATCTCTACGACGGCAACAGCCTTCGCGTGGTCAAAGATAATGACGGTGTCATCACCCACTACCACTACGACCTCCAGGGCCGCCTGCTCGCTGAAACCGACAGTGATGGCACTCTGCAACGCGCTGTGGTCTGGTATGGCGATACCCCGGCCGCTTTGATTGACATCGAGCAGTCCGAGCCGACCTTTTACACCTGCACCACCACGGAATCGTTTACTGACGCCGTAGGCCCCGGCATGACCATTGACACCGCCGCCCATAGCATCGTTATCCAGGACGGTGACTACGCCGGCACCTACGCCATCAGTGATGAAGATTGGCAGGTTTATCCTACCGCGATTGTTTTCAGTTGGCGTGGCGGGGGTGTTGAATTTCAAGGAGGGCTCTATCCCGACTATGAACTGCCCCGCCGTAGCGGCGGACTGATCTTTTATGAGGATGATGACGAAGGCAATTCTCAAATTGCTGATATCTATAAAGTGTGGAAACAGAGTGAAGGCGGCAGCAGCACCATCGCCACCCGGTACCAGGTCCACACCGACCAGATTGGCGCTCCGGTGCTGCTCACCGACGCCACAGGCACGGCCGTCTGGTCCGCACAGTATGCCCCTTCGGTCAAGCCACAATCAACAGCGATGTCGACGGCGACGGCACCGATGTCGTGTGCAACCTGCGCTTCCCCGGCCAGTACTTTGACGCGGAATCCGGTCTGCATTACAATTGGCATCGCTACTATGAACCACGGTCTGGGCGGTATATTACCTTGGATCCGATTGGGTTGGATGGAGGGGATGTTAATATGTATGCTTATGTGGGAAATGGCCCATTCAACGGGATTGATCCATCTGGCTTAGAGGTTTATGTTTGCGGACGCCCAGCGAATTTACCGTTCCCTTTCAATATGGTGAATCATGAGTGGATAATGACTGACACAAAAGAAGCTGGGATGGGGGCTGCCGCAGGCGAAATCCCTGGGCAAAATGGAAATTCAGACTTGCCTGGAGTGCCTGTTCAAGTGGTTGACCATACGGGCCAATATGATGCTGATAATTCAAGTTGTGAGTACTATCCCCATGCCGATGAAGAATGTGTAAATAATGAATTAGAAATTGGTCGCAGTCTTGGTTTTTGGGGGCCAACCAATAATTGCCAAACCTTTGCTAATGAAGTAATCAACAAGTGCTCTAAAAAGAAAACGAAATAAGAAGAATGTTCTCGAATAAAAAAATAATAAGTTGCATGATTCTGCTCTTTTTAACGTCCTGTGATTCTGAGACAACAATAAGAAAAAAGCAGTCTCATAAGATGCATTCTGAAAAAATAGAGTGTCCTGACAATGCGCATGTTGAATACTCACCATGGGGAGAACGTGGTTGGGTAAAGGCATGTAAGAAAAATCATGGAAAATATTCAGTTTGGGAAGGTGATATCAAAAGAATTGACGGACAGTTCTTCAATGGGAAAAAAGTCGGAATTTGGACTTTTTATAACAATGATGGGTCAATTTCAAAGACGGTTAATTACGACTAAGAAAAAAATAAAATGGAGATTTCGGGGACAGCATATACTGTCCCCGGAATCGTGACGGGCAGTACTTTGACGCGGAATCCAGTCTGCATTACAATTGGCATCGCTACTATGAGCCACGGTCTGGGCGGTATATTACCTTGGATCCGATTGGGTTGGATGGGGGAGATGTTAATTGCTACAGATATGTTAAAAATCGGCCAGTTAATTATATTGACCCCTTTGGGCTAGAATGCAAAATCGTTTGGGATCTAGGGGGGGGCATATTTCACAAATTTTAGAGTTGATTCTGAAACAGATGGGATGACACGCGCTGTCGTAACCCGACTGGCCTTTGCTCTCAAACAGGCCTATTTATCAAGTAAGCCTTCAATTGATTTGTTCCCAGACTGGCCAGAGGGGCATGGTACATATAAAATTATCTATAAAGAGTATGCAGATATGGGAAAAATGATCAGGTATTATGAAGAATGTACAGATGATTGCACTGGGAAAGTAACAAAGGAATTTCTTTTTGAAACAGAAGGAAATATATTTCAAGAGAAAATTATTATGAATATTTGGTCAGAGAATAAAAATATAGGTTTTGGAAAATAAAAAAATATGAAGAAGAAAATATTATATTTCATAATAATATTTGTAGCATTTTTTATTCTTTATTGTTTTGCAATTAATAGTATTAAGTTTTTGTGCGTCTCTTCAGAGATTTTAGGAAGTAATTCTTCTTTTGGTGGATATTTAATTTCTAGGATATATTTGGAAGATAATCGTAATAAGGTTTTTAATGAGGTAAATAAATTAGTACTCGACGATAAATATGGGTTTGTAGAGGATGTTTTTATAAGGGTTCTTGGTGTCGTTGGTGATGATAGAGCAATACCCTTGCTTATGAATATATATATTAAAAATCAGGAGAAGGAAAAGCTTAGGTATAAAAATATTAGCATAATAACAAGTATCGGGCTAATTGGAGACGATAAGGTTATCCCTTTTCTGGAAAAAATATTGAATAAAAAACAATCTAAAAATAGATATTACGCAGCAAGATCCTTGTTTTTGCTGACAGGAGAAGAAGTTAATTATTTAAATAAAGCTGGAACATATCAAAACTTTTATCCCTCACCAAGAGATAAAGAAGCCAGAAGCGTAATTTTGCAATCAAAAGAAAGGAGAAGGGGCTATGATGAAATGATGTCTTTAGATGCACTCTTTAGAGCTAGTCTTTGAGTTGGGGGGGGCAAAATTATGTGACAGGCTCATAGGGAGAAGCTAGGAGTAAAAACTTGCGTAATTTACGACACTGCCCGCATTTACAGCTACGATACCCATGGCCGCCCCGTCCAATGGCAGCATGGCAACGGTTTGTTCGCCAGCGCCGGCTACGATGGCGGCGGTTTGCTGCAAAGTCTGACCCTGTCTTCGCATCTGGCGGAAGCATACACCCGAGACGGCGCCGGTCAGCTCACCGCCCTGACACGTACCGTACCGACCACCGGTCAGGACATCTATCAATACGATGTTACCGGACAATTGATCTCCGCCGACAAAGACGACATCCTACGCACCTACAGCTACGACCCGGTCGGCAACCGCCTCACCCTCAATGAGGATGGCGAGATCGACACGTCCACCCTGGCCACGGACAGCAATCAGCTGCTTGCCGTCAGCGGTGCCAACGCTGAAAGCCGTCTCTACGACATCCAGGGCAACAGCCTGCAACTGTCCACGCCGCTATTCGATGATCTGCAGTTGACCTACAACCAGAGTGATCGTCTGAAATCTCTCAGCAATAGCGGCACGGTCAGCGACTATCTCTACGACGGCAACAGCCTTCGCGTGGTCAAAGATAATGACGGTGTCATCACCCACTACCACTACGACCTCCAGGGCCGTCTGCTCGCTGAAACCGACAGTGATGGCACTCTGCAACGCGCTGTGGTCTGGTACGGCGATACCCCGGCAGCTTTGATTGACATCGAGCAGTCCGAGCCGACCTTTTACACCTGCACCACCACGGAATCGTTTACTGAGGCCACAGGCCCCGGCATGACCATCGACACTGTCGCCCATAGCATCGTTATTCAGGACGGTGACTACGCCGGCACCTACGCCATCAGTGATGAAGATTGGCAGGTTTATCCTACCGCGATTGTTTTCAGTTGGTGTGGCGAGGGTGTTGAATTTCAAGGAGGGCTCTATCCCGACTATGAACTGCCCCGCCGTAGCGGCGGACTGATCTTTTATGATGATGATGACGAAGGCAATTCTCAAATTGCTGATATCTACAAACTGTGCGAAACTAGGGACATTCCCCCGTTCTTCACAGTCTTTTCCGTTCGCGAGGACTCAAGATCGTTTTTTAACAGTTTAACAGGGGGGGCACGAAGGGCTGGGCCAATAGACTCTAAAATCAAAGATGACATTCAGAATAATAGCCTATAACTCTCTTTGCCGCTGTCAGCATCAAAAAATCGCTCACTATCTTAAATACCCCTCTTTGTATATCCCTGCTACATTCTTACCTACATCTTTCCTCGTTTTGAGTCACTTCCCCCTGGTCAGGTCAAAACTGTTTCTTCTTAACACCAAAAGCCAACTCTTGCGTATGGCGTGAAAAAACCGTATGGATTTTTGTCTAATCCCCTTGCACTCTCCGTCCTGCCCGGTATGTTTTGTATTGGTAAAAATTCATTTTAAATTGTTATGTATCTGATGCCAAACAAGGAGGGAGAGACAATGGACGGCTATTTTTCTGACACGGCTCTGATCAAAACCCCACCCATTAAACGCGCGGCGTATTCTGACCGCACCGCCTGGCTACTAGCGGAGATTTCGCGGCTGGTGTACGAACCGCTACCCTGCGAAGAATCGAGCGCCGCATTGATCCCGGCGATTCGTGACGCCATTGACAAAGGCGAAGAAGACACGGTGCTTGAAGCGCTGATCAGTCGGGCGCGCCGTCAGGGTATTCACCCGGATAATGGTGTGGTTGAAGTTTTGAAAAAAGGCCGGTTTGACCTGGTTGAGTCGTTTGCTGAAAACGGCACCGAAGCCATGCTGGCGAAGCTGCAGCCCGATGATGACTTTTCCGGCATGGTGATTCTGGCTTTCCGTGGCACCCAACCCAACATCAAGGATGTGCTCACCGATGTTAAAGCGGATCTGGTCAATGCTGAAGCGTGTAATGGTCGGGTGCACCGTGGTTTTCAGGACGCATTTAAACCGTTGCAGAAGCGGATCAGCGATGCCCTGGCCCATCATCAAGGGATACCGCTTTATATTACCGGACACTCTCTTGGCGGGGCGTTGGCCTTGCTGGCCACCCGTTTATTGTGCAATGACTCCATCGGTGCTTGCTATACCTACGGCTGTCCGCGGGTGGCGGACGATAACTTTTTCAAGGGGATCAAGACCCCGGTTTACCGGGTGGTCAATGCCGCGGATGGGGTGGCCAAGGTGCCTTTTGGTTACGGATTTTCATCTGCTCTTGGTCTGCTGCGTTTAATTCCCATCAACGGCACCTTGCAGATTGCCGAGTGGTTACGCAAATACTTTCTCGGTTACACCCATTACGGCACCTTGGTGTTCCTTTCCGATGCGGCCAATATCAAAGACAACAAAGGGATCGACTTCAAAGATTTACAGGTGATAAACAGCCCGAATATTTTCTGGCGGATTTCCATTGTGCTTCCCCGATTGATCGCCACGCGTTTCAAGGCCGCGGCGAGTGATCATGCCATCCGTGATTATTCGGCCAAGCTGCTCGCTCATGCCCAGCGCCGTAACCAATAATTGATGTTTTATTGAGTGTTTTTTTTGAAGTGAACACAAGGGGGGACCTATGGCTAATCTGATTTTTTGTTTTGACGGCACCTGTAACGATGTTGAAGATGCTGCCCAGGGGGAAACACCCAGCGGCGGCACCGAAGACAATAACATCACCAACGTGTTGAAACTCCACCTGCTGCTTGGCGGTGACTTACAGGATGGACAGCAGCACTTTGAGGATCAGTTGAGTCTGTATTACCCCGGTGTCGGCACCTACGGGCGCAAGCTGAAACGTATTTTCAATGCCGCCCTGGCCCTGACAGATGTTGGGCGGATCATCACAAGCGCTAGAGAAGATCTGCGGGAACACTATCATCAGGGCGATAAAGTGTTTGTGTTCGGTTTCAGCCGCGGCGCCGCCATTGCCCGGCGCTTTTGTTCGGTGATCAGTCAGGATGCCGAGTTTTCCACGGTCAGAATCGCGCTGCTCGGTGTGTTTGATACCGTTGCCTCCTTTGGCATGCCCGATCTCAGTGAAGAGCGGCGGCCGAATTCCGACGTGCTGTTTGAAGACTGCACCATTGCGCCCAATATCGATCAGGCCCTGCATCTGGTCAGCATCAATGACCGTCGCAAAGCCTTTCAACCAACGTTGATGAATGATGAAAACAGGGTGACGGAAGTGTGGTTTGCGGGTGCCCATTCTGATGTCGGCGGTGGCTATCGTCGCGATGGACTTTCCGATATCACCTTGCAATTTCTGCTCGATGAAATGGAATGCAGAGATCTAGGGGTGAAGAAGCTGGCCGCTAACCAGATTCGTTTTGACACGCTGACGGATGGTGAGGATAAAGCGGATCTTCAGCTTGATGATGTGCTGATCGAACCCAATGCCTTCGGCATTAACCATGAGCAGACGCGCATGTGGCCGATCTCCATGTTTACCCTCTATGATCGTCACGTTACCCGCATCAAAAACGATCAGGTGGTTGTCGATCCTCGTCCGGTGGTTCACTATACCGTGGCCGAGCGCATTTACGGCGATAGCGAATACCGCCCCGTCGGACTACGACGTCCCCACACCATTCTCAATGTCGATGGCAGCCTAAGCGACTTTGATAACCTTGCCCATCATCTCGAAGTGGGCATGCGACCTCTAACCCCTCTGACCGTCGCTGCGCCATACACGGTTCCGGTGTTTGCCCATCAACTCTACAACCGCACCGGTCTGATGTTGGAAAAAGGCAAGTGCTACCAATTTACGGTGAGCGCAGAGCGCACCTGGCGCGATGCCTCCATTGAGTGCGGTGGTGATGGCTGGAACCGAGACCATCCCGACATCCGCTGGTTTAAAGATGTCGGCGTGGCCATGATGGAACCGTTTCGACGCTTCCCCGAGGCGCAATGGTTTGCCCTTATTGGAGCCGTTGGCGATAGTGACGACGAGCTGTTTGTCATCGGTCAGGCCGGCACACAATACACCCCTGAGATCAGCGGCGAATTCTGCCCGTTTGCCAATGATCTGAAGCGCATGTACGGCAATAACGATGGATTTTTGTATGTGACGGTGGAACGATTGGATTGAAGAACAGATGCCCGCTCTTGCTCTTGAGCTAGGGCGGGCATGTTCGTGAGCAGCAGGACTTTAGCCCTGTTTCGATCATTGCAGCAGTTGTTGCGCATTCTCTCTAAAATGAACGCGCCAAGGTAAGGGATCGTTGTACTTAGTGATATCCTGACTGGCGACCCATGCCAGTTCCTGTTGTGCTTTGATATCTTCGCCGCGGATTGGGTAATAATATTTCCCCAGTGCCCAGCGTGGCAGTAGCCACTTTTCACCGTGGGTAACGGCTTGTTGCATGGCAAGGTCACCTTTCTGTTTATCGCCGCCCTTACTTGAAGGTAGGGCGTAATAGCAAATGGCTTTGCAAAACTCAACAGCACCACCGCCAAACTGTGGGTTCACCTCCTGAATTCGATTGATTATCGTCAGTGCGTGGTTCAGTCGGTCAACATTGATGATCTTTGCGTAGAGGGACATCACTTCCTTAAATTCATACTGGATGGCGGTGACCCAAAACAACATTGCCTCACTCTCGCGGGCGGTGAGAGCATCCGCAGCCTGCCATGGCTTCATCCCTTGCTCAATTTTTTCACGAAACTGTGGGTTGGTGTACATCGCCCATTCGGCGTACACAATCGCCTGTTTAAAATACTCTGCTTTCTCCGCCCTTTTCTCCGTGTAGGCGGTGCCGAGTAAAATATACTGCGTGCTCAATGTTTGCAGGGCTTCATAGTTATTGGGGTCGGCTTTTAACACCGACTGGTACGCCTGGATCGATGAAGAGAGCTTCTCGCCATTGTCGGATTTGGCATATTTCTCTCTCGCCTGTTCGAGAAGGTGCTCCACAGGTTGCTGGTTGTTGGACGATACCGCTTGGTTCCAGCTGGGTTGCCATTGTTTGGCGCAACCGCTGAGGAGAAAGGTGGTGAGAATGAGTAGCATGTGTTTGCTGAAATAGCGCATCGCAGATCTCTTTATGATGATGGTGAACAAACTGTATCTTGGCAACTTATTGAATATGTCGATGCTTGCCGCGAATTTTATTAAGTATGCCATGGTTTTTCCCCTTTGCCACAGAGCGTTGCCCGCAGGGAGGGGCAAGCACCTGATCCGTTGTTTTTAAATGGAAAAAATGCTCTCGAAACCCTCGACAAAGAAAAGGCCACCGCACAAGATGTGCAGTGGCCTTCCAGTTCTGTTAATGGGGTAATTTCACGTGTTTGGTCTAAAGCGAAACCAAAGAGCTGGTCAGGAGGGGGCAGTTGCCACGAATAACGTCATCTCTTATTGATAAAGCGACCATACTCGGCATCGGAGTTTAAGATGTGATTGGCCACCCAGTTTTTGATGAATGTAAGTACTTCCAGCCCCAGAGAAGTGTTGCCGGCGACAAAATCGCGGTGCATCTCCACCACCCGCTTCGTAAAATAAGCATGTTCTTTCTTGTGTTCTTCATAGCCAGGGTATTGCTTCGCCTGCATCCAGTATTCTTCCGCAGAGAAATGGTAAGTCGCGTAGTCGATCAATTCATCAAAGAGCTTTTCGAGTGAGAGATCGACGGTTTTATTGACAAATTTTTCATAGGTTTCGTTCAGCAGATCTACGAGATGTTTGTGGTGTTCATCAAACTGGTCAACATGCAAAAGAAAATCATCATTCCAGGTCACAAAAGTCATACTTATCTCCATGCTAATAGGAATCATAAAACCAATGAGAGCCTATAATCCTCTACTGTAGGGCGCATTTTATGTCAACTGTAATTGTTTTGTTGAAAGGGCGTGCTCATGTTCCATCAATGCGACATCTATTTCAACAGCTGCCGGTCAGGATTTTCCGGTTTAGTGACACGGCGATGTGCTGTCGTGGCGCCGTGGCAGGCGAACCGCCCTGACTTTGTCAATGCGGTTACCGTCAAGAGCCGTGACTTGCAGGCTCCAGCCCTGCCATTTGGCCACATCGCCGCTGCGCGGGACCTTGCCGATCAGGCACATCATCATGCCGCCCAAAGTATGATAGTGCCTTTTCTCCTCATCAGGCACCTGTTTGAGTTCGAGTCGATCCTTGAGTTCCGGAATCGGGATCAGCCCATCCAGCATCCAGGCGCCATCCTTGTGGCGTACCGCCCAGACATCATGCGGGTCAGAGGATGAAAATTCGCCGGACAGCGCCTCAAAAAGATCCTGCAGGGTAATCAGGCCGACAATTGCGCCATATTCGTCGATAACAAAAACCATCTGCACCCCGGACGTTTGAAAGCGTTGCAGCAACTTCATCCCGGTCAGAGATTCCGGCACGTAAACCGCAGGAGTCAGGTCGCTTTTGGTTGGCTTTTGCAGATTGCCCTCAAGATGGTATTTGAGTAAACGGCTGGCGTTGACAACGCCCAACACCTCGTCCATACCCTCGCGGCACACGGGAAATCGGGTGTGAGGGGATGACATGAGGGCGTCGAGGCTTTGTTCAAACGGACGGGCTACGTCCAGATAAACAATGTCGCTGCGGGGGGTCATCAGCGAGACGGCCAGGCGGTCATCGAGGCGAAAGACATTACGTGCCAGGGTGTGCTCCTGCTTTTCAATGACACCGGTTTGAGACCCCTCCAACAGGATGGCCAGAATATCCTCTTCCGTCAGTGTGGCGCTGGTGTGCCCCTCTTTGCCGAGCAACCGTAAAACGCCGTCCGTAGAAACGGACAGCAGATAGACGAAAGGACGCGACAGCATGGCCAGTACAGCAACAGGTCGCGCCATGACTCGGGCAATTCCCTCAGCGTTGGTCTGGGCCAGGCGCTTCGGCACCAGTTCGCCGATGACAATGGCAAAATAGGTGATGCTGGCCACGACAATCGCCGTTGCGCCAACGGTACTGGCTTGTTGGTCAAATCCCATACGTTGCAGCAGGGTTTCAAAGTAGCCGGACAAAGCCGATTCACCGACAATGCCGCTAAGAATGCTGATGGCGGTAATTCCGATCTGAACCGTGGAGAGAAACCGGGTGGGGTTGCGGCGCAGCAGCAACGCTGCTGCCGCCTTGGCGTCGCCAGCTTCGGCCAACCGTTTCAAGCGCGTTTTTCGCGCGGTAACCAGAGCGATTTCCGCCATGGCAAACACGCCATTGAATACAATCAGCGTGAACAGAATGAGAATGTCCAAGACGTCCTCCTGTGAAGTGTCATGAGCTGAATATTGGGTAACCGTGTTGCTTGGCTGATGAGAGAGCAACATCAGGATAACAGATTTTATTGGCTGTTGCCGTGTGTTTGACCTTAGGGCTTAAGCCGATGGTGAGAAGAGTAGTGGTATTTGTCTGTGATAGAAGAATGGTTAGATTGAAGAGAGATCCCGGTAAGTCATGCCGTGTATGGGCGGGGGGCTTATTTTTGATTTCCTATAGGCTATTAATAGGGGGAGTGTCCCTATTTTTCCCAAGATGGTATTTGAGTAAACGGCTGGCGTTGACAACGCCCAACACCTCGTCCATACCCTCGCGGCACACGGGAAATCGGGTGTGAGGGGATGACATGAGGGCGTCGAGGCTTTGTTCAAACGGACGGGCTACGTCCAGATAAACAATGTCGCTGCGGGGGGTCATCAGAGAGACGGCCAGGCGGTCATCGAGGCGAAAGACATTACGTGCCAGGGTGTGCTCCTGCTTTTCAATGACACCGGTTTGAGACCCCTCCAACAGGATGGCCAGAATATCCTCTTCCGTCAGGGTGGCGCTGGTGTGCCCCTCTTTGCCGAGCAACCGTAAAACGCCGTCCGTAGAAACGGACAGCAGATAGACGAAAGGACGCGACAACATGGCCAGTACAGCAACAGGTCGCGCCATGACTCGGGCAATCCCCTCAGCGTTGGTCTGGGCCAGGCGTTTCGGCACCAGTTCGCCGATGACAATGGCAAAATAGGTGATGCTGGCCACGACAATCGCCGTTGCGCCAACGGTACTGGCTTGTTGGTCAAATCCCATACGTTGCAGCAGGGTTTCAAAGTAGCCGGACAAAGCCGATTCACCGACAATGCCGCTAAGAATGCTGATGGCGGTAATTCCGATCTGAACCGTGGAGAGAAACCGGGTGGGGTTGCGGCGCAGCAGCAACGCTGCTGCCGCCTTGGCGTCGCCAGCTTCGGCCAACCGTTTCAAGCGCGTTTTTCGCGCGGTAACCAGAGCGATTTCCGCCATGGCAAACACACCATTGAATAAAATCAGCGTGAACAGAATAAGAATGTCCAAGACGTCCTCCTGAAGAAGTCGAGCATCTGTGGAACTTTATTTCTGATGTTTCCAGTGCGTGTCCGGATTTTCCCCTTTTTTCCAACAGATGAAAATCAGAATGCCAGAAAGGACAAGAGTGTAAAGAATATAAGGCATAATCAGCCACGGCGCCTGATCAAGAAAGAACGCGCCAGGAAGGATCAGAATAAAATACGTCAGAAGAACCAACCAGCCTTGCCATGTAATGGGAAAGCCCCAGCCGAAACCGTATTTCTTTGCCGGAAACCAAAATTTGTTATTTTTATCTGCCATTGTTTTCTATCACTGTCAGGATTTTGGGGAACGCATTATTCCTTAAAATAAGGCAAGTCAAAACTTGCCCCTCTGTCCTCACTGATGCAAACTTTGTCTTTTTATTTCCTCATTCTACAGAAATAAACCCATGCATTTCTCAGCCAGTTCGGGCATGAGGAAACACAGCAGCACCGCCAGAGAAAGGAGTCCCATGGCCAGATGGAACAGCGCTCTAAGTGTTGCCTCGGGGCCATTGATTTGCGCGTATTTTGATCTATCACCGAAATTCTCCGGCACAGGGTAGTCCTGTTTTGCCCTCCGCTTCAAAAGGTTGAAAATCAACCCGTCAACGGATGTCGGTGGAGAGTCATGATGCGGGTTGTGAACCGTCATGCGCCTTTTGACCAAGGCCATGACACCCGAAATAAGAAAGTAAAGGCTGATGATGCCGATGATGACAATCACTGGAATTTGCTGAAGGGTCACCGTCATGGTTTCTTATGCTCCTGGCACCGTCGAGTCAATTGCCTGGTCCAATGGTTGCTCGGGTCGTTTTAGCTGCTGATGACATTGGCTACAGTAGATATCGACATCGTCTAAGTAGTCGGAAAGTCGATAAGGCGTTTGGCAATGCTCACAGTGATAAACACCTGGATCGTTTTCGTCCAATGGGGCAACAGGTTTGTGTGACAGCAGGATCAAGGCCGCCAGAAATCCTAACGGACCGAGCAGCAGTACAAGAACAATGATCAGGGTGCGCTGTGGATGGTCCGCACGCACGGCCCACACGATGGGCAGCAACCAGATCAGCACGAAAATGAACAGCCACATGAGAAACCACAGGGTATTATCCACGTTGAATCCTATCTATGCTGATCGCGCTCAGCGCAGAACGGAATGGGCAGGAACAGCCATTGAAATAATGATGGGCAGCAGGAGTTTCCCATAGGGGCAGGTGTTGAATTACAGCATTTTCTCTAAGAATATTGCAATTCAAGGCCGGACCCTCTGTCCGTCTGAACCTTCCAAGTTTATTTACCGCAAAAAGATAACGGTTCATGATAACCGGCGGCGACGCGAAGATTCGGCCACCACCGCAATTTAGATTTTGTTTTTTAATTTAGCGCAGACGTATTCCCCGTCCGGTTGATTAGTTTGGTAGCACGCTTTTTCTTCAAGTTGCTGCCAAGCTTTGATCATTTTGAATGGAACAACGATAGAAAAAACGACAACAAGTGGAATAAATAATAGTTCAGAAATAAATCTTTCACAGTTTATAAAAAATAAGCGAAGTTTTCATATTGCTGCCCGCCAATCATTTGCCACTTGGGCGTTAAAAAGGTGTTTATGAGCATGAATGGGGCGCTAAAAATGCCTAGAATAATTAGGGTGATGCCATATGCAAAAGCACAGGAGGTGATTGAAAATTTAAGTTTTTTTTCGATTTTTTTGTGTTTTAAAAATGAAATTATTATTGCCGGTAGACAGGGCAGTAACACACATAGTGCTGCTGGGATCGAAAAGAGAAAAACTATGTAGTCTGCATATTCCAACTCTGGAATCATTTATGCCCCTCAATTTTTGCGCGCTAACGGTTCATGATAACCGGCGGCGACGTGAAGCTCGGGCCACCACCGCAATTTTAGATTTTGCCTTTTGGCCAAAAGCAGAAGCATTTTCCGTCCGGTTGATCTACTATTATTCTAATCACTTTAACAAAGAGGACTCCTCCCTGTCATAATCACTGTAATTCGGACAGTGAACCTACGAGCGTGATCCTGGCAGATCCGCTAATTTCTATCATGATCAAGGAGGAGCCCAATGAAGACTATCACATCACCGGCACAAACGAATCAGCCTGTTGCCATTTTGGCTTTTGATGTCAGCAAAAAATATCTGAACATGGCAACCGGAATCAGCGGTCAGCTAACCGATCACGAGTTTCGTAATTCGACGCCGGAGATTGAGAAACATCTCAACAGATGGACACAACGCGCACATATGGCCGGATATTCTGAAATTCTTGTCGTTTGTGAGCCGACAGGCTGTTATCACATCAGCCTACTGGCCACGGCCCATCGCCTTGGCTTGAAGACAGCCTGGGTTTCTGGCGAGGCTGTTTTTAAAATGCGTGCTATCGAGACCAACGATTCAGGAAAAACAGATCTCAAGGACCCTCATGTCATACATACGCTTGCGAGCATGGGGAAGACCCTTATTTGTCGTCATTATGATGAAACGTATGCTCTGTTGCGGCAGTGGCACGCTCTTTACGAGCAGGCCGATATCGAATCTGTGCGCACCAAATGTCTTCTCGCGAGCCAGCTGAAAGTGCTGTTTCCCGATTATGACTTCCAGAAAGATTTTCTTTATACGCGATCAGGAGTAGCTTTAATCGAACTTTATGGAGCCAATCCACAACAGATAACTAAAGACGGCAAGGATCGCTTTTGTCAACAGATGAAACAGGCGGTATCTCGAATGCGCCAAAGGACCTTGGACAAGCTTTTCAGTCAAGCTCAGAGTTCGGTCAAAAACCAGAGAGGTTCGCGTTTAGTCGATATTCAACAGTGGCGGTTCCGGCAACTATGGGACGATTGCCAGCGGCACCAGGCTCGCAAAGAGGAAGCCAGACAACAAATGGAAAACCTTTATCAGGAGCTTTGCCAGTTTGACCCGCATTTGCCTCAACAGCAACCAGGCGTTATTTCCACTTTCCATCTGGCGCGCATTGTTGCTGAAACGGGTCCCGTCAGAGATTTTGAGACTCTACGCAAATTCATGCGCTATGCTGGTCTGAACCTGCGGGAAAAACAGAGCGGAACCTATCGCGGCAAAAACAAACTAAGTAAGAAAGGGCGCAGGTTGCTACGCAAGGTTCTTGGCCTGATCGTTCTTCCTCTGGTGAAAAGAACCGGACTTTACGGAGCTTATTACCACAATAAAAAAGCTCACGGCATGTCTGGCACTAAGGCAATGACAGCAGTGATGAGGAAATTTCTGAAGTTATTCTACGGCTGGTACAAATCCGGTGGTCACTTTGATCGCAACCGTGTCTTTGCTTGTGAAAGCCAATATCTGAGCGCTGCCTGAGTATGACAACTGCATTCTGCAATTAAGAGAACACCCTTCGCGTCGAGATGGCCGCAAACTAATTGTCACTGCAAACGCAGATGATCTGGTTGATCGTTACCGCCACTCGATGCGAGGACCGCTTACAACATGGCCAATAAGGTAGACCTGCTCTCAAACTGAAGAGCCGAAGAGACATTATCGCCAGTTTTAAGCACCCATAGCTCAGAAAAAGGGAGAACTATGTCTTCTATTGTGAAAGATCGCTTGATTTGTCTAAAGACATTAGTTTGTTAGCCATTTTCTTTGTACATAGAGGGCCTTGCTAGAACATATGATTGAAATAGCGAGTCTTTGAAACGATAGTACCTCTCTCTTAATTTCTCCACCTCGGCACCGTATTCTTCTGTAACCAATTGGCCAACATATTGGCTTGAGTTATCAACCCCTTTGTCTAATGCCGCTTTATATGCATTTGTTGTCCATATTTCGCCTTGTTCGTCTATTGCGCCAGCCATTGCTTTCAATACTATTTCACGTTGGAAAGATGACGCGACGGCTTTTCTGTATTTACCTTCCAATATAGGATCAGCTTTTCTTTGCGCGATGTCGGCAAGGGTGCTTTCAATGTCTTCTGCCGATATCGTGGTCTTGCCTTCATGGAACGCGCCTCTGAGTGCAAATTTGCCAATTAGGTGCA
This sequence comes from Desulfuromonas acetoxidans DSM 684, assembly GCF_000167355.1. Classification (NCBI taxonomy): domain Bacteria; kingdom Pseudomonadati; phylum Thermodesulfobacteriota; class Desulfuromonadia; order Desulfuromonadales; family Desulfuromonadaceae; genus Desulfuromonas; species Desulfuromonas acetoxidans. The sequence continues at coordinate 61,098 of NZ_AAEW02000004.1, read as the reverse complement.
CCATATACGGGTGGCCTTGTGCTAAGGAAACGAGCTTGTCTCGTGCGGACTGTTCAAAAGTGATGTGGTTGCCAATGTGTGTTTCTGCATTTGAAATGATAGCCGTTAACTCTTCAGGTTCCATGGGTGACAAATGGATAATGCTGCCTGCGAAAAGCCTGTCGGTTGACTCATGCTCTTTCATTAATGCTTGAATGTCACGGGCTACACCAACAATGCAAAACTTTACGTTAGGGCTATTTGTTGCTAATGCTTTGAGGAAAGAAGCGAAGCCTTTAGGGTCGGGAATTTGGTCAAATTCATCTATAACAATTAGCACGCCATCTTTGGCTATGCCTTCTTTTGCTATAGCATCTACGACATTTGTAAATACTACATCTGTGCTATGGCTAGAAATTGCTGGTGCTGCGGTGGTTTCAGTTTCTTTGCTAGCACCAAGTTCAACGCTTACCCCAAATAAATTGGCACCAAACTTTGGTGAATAGTTCAACATTACTTTTTTTGCATTTGGTATGTCATATATCCACTCAGCAAGGCAACTAGTGGATGTAAGTATTCGTTCAAGCAGTTCGTCAGTTGATCTAACTTGATTTCCACATGCCATATAAACAGTTAGAAAATCTAAGCTTCCGTCATTTCTGAGCCCTATTTTGCTCAAAAGAGAACTGTCTCCACGACCGATATTAGCAACTTGGCGAGATAAAGAGGTTTTCCCAATGCCTCTATTACCCACAATGGCAATATTGGAACCTTCCGCAATTAATGAATAATAAGCATCTTTTACAGCACTCTCCCGTCCGGCAAACCTTTCAGCATCTGATATTTCTTTTGCGGGAAGAAATGCATTTTCTATTTGATTAACGGTAGGGCTGCTCATTTTTAAATTCTTTCCTTGATGGCTAACAGTGTATTAGGCAGAAATGTTTCTGCCTATCACCATATTGACAGATTCTGCCTAGTAAATGATTTCATTCAAGTAATTTAAGAGCGTTTCTATTTTTTAGTTGTTATTCTCGCTTGTTACAGTTTCTCTGTGGCATGTGCCTCGGCCTGCAGCTATTACGAAATGCAGAAAACTATGGAAGGATATCTGCTCTTTTGAGATCGCTTAGCCATGCTAGGCAGATTTCGATTTTGTCCCTGATATCACTTTAAATTAGCCAAGGTAAAGATAGTCGATGTTCGTGGTTTAATCTATTTTTTTAATTTTGACTTGTGGCTATTTGCAATAAAAAAGTCCAACGCATTAAAAATGATGCGCTGGACTTTTCAGATCATGGTGGAGCCCTGAGAGTCAAAACCCCAAGGTCGATAACCTCGGTATCCATTGGGCGTAATCGGCATAGGTCAGCACCGAGTGCCAGTGGCCTGTCGCCATGCCTAGGCCAACCCCTGCGACATAAATCCCCATAGCGACTACTGGGAACACCCATTTCGGCGTATCAGCGACCTTCGGTGGTCCCATGTGCAGGGAGTGGTGCGGGCAGGATTCGACACAGCTCAGGCAGCCGGTACATTCTGGGCTGTGGATGGTCTTCTTGCTATCGACAGGTAGCAGTGATGGGCAGGCTTTGGCGCATTTGCCACAGGAGGTGCAGGTGTCGATGCGGCGGCGGATTTTGAACAGGCTGAGCATGCTGACCAGACCGAGCAGGGCACCGTAGGGGCACAGGTAGCGGCACCAGGCGTTTTTAAACAGCAGGGAAAAGCCGATCAGCACGATGATGACGGCAATGGTGTCAAAGCTGGGGTCGGTGAAGAAGTGCAGCATTTTGACGTCGCTCATGGCCCAGTAGGGGGAGCCGAGAAAGCCACCCAGGGCACTTGCCGGCATGTCGAGCAGGATCAGTTTGGCGAAAAAAAGCAGCAACAGGTATTTGAGGCTGCGTAGCAGCAGGTCGAGCCAACGCCACAGATGGAAGTTTTCGCCGAAGACATTTTTGCCGAGCTTCCAGGTGAGTTCAGACAGGGTGCCGACTGGGCACAGCCAGGAGCAGAATGATTTCTTGGCCAGCAGGCTCATGGCAATGAAGGTGACAAACAGCACCACGGCTGCGGGGTGTACCGGATGGATTGTACCGGTCATGGCCCAGAACTTGGTGCTGGCCAATGCGCCGATGGGCAGGAAGCCTTCAACGCCGGGAGGGCGGTTGACGAGTGCGCCGTGTCCGCCACTGGTGAAGTGATAGACAAAACGGCCGAATTGAACACCGATAAACAGAATCCAGGCGAAGAAAACCCATTGAACCGTTAAGCGCCAGAAGCGCACGGTCGTTAGTTGGGGCGCAAGCTGCATGATGTGTCTCCACAGATGTGAGTATGCTGATGATGCGGGTTATCCTAGCACCGGCTGCCACCAGAAAAAACCGTCATTCGCACAGTGGAGACATGCATGATCGCTGATTGAGAACGCCCCTTGGATCAGCGTAGTTTTTTGGGGGTGATCTTAGCCTGGGTGGTGCCGAATCCTGTGGTGACTTCCTGCCAGGTGCGGCAGGGGAATTCTATGATATACACGGCGCAGGTTGGCAGGGTTTCGATCATCTCGCCGGTAAGGGCATTGACGAAGTCAAGCAGGCCGGGGTTGTGACCGACCAGGGCGATATGGTCAATGCGGTCGTCGAGGTTGGTGATTAGGCTCATCAGGTTATCCGCTTCAGCCAGATAGAGTTTTTTCTTTTTCTCCAGACTGCTGAGGCTGAGTTTTGCCGTACTGGCGATGATCTTGCTGGTCATCAGGGCACGCAGGGCATTGCTCGACCACAGGCCGTCGGGCCGCCAATGTTGATCTTTTAGCCATTTGCCGATGCAGGCGGCGTCTTTTTCGCCGCGGCGGGTGAGGGGGCGTTGCTTGTCGTCGAGTTCGTCATCGTCCCAGCTTGATTTGGCGTGACGGATCAGGGTGAGCTTTTTTGTTCTGTTCGACATCAGTGTTTCTCCCAACTTGAATAGGGGGTGACACTCAGGCTGGCGTTGAAGTAGCGCGGGTCGTCTGTGACTTCGACACCGAGCCAATCAGGGCGGGTAAAGGTTTGTGCTTCGGAGTCGAGTTCAAGTTCCGCCACGATCAATCCCTGGTTTTCACCGAGAAACTCATCAACTTCCCAGGTCAGGCCATCAATGTGGATCAGGTAACGCCATTTTTCGATGAGCGGGCGCTGACACAGGTTGTCGAGCATCTCCTGAGCCTCGTTGACAGGAATGGCATATTCAAATTCACTGCGGGTCGCGCCGACGGTTGCCCCTTTAATGGTCAACCAGGCGTTGTTATCGGCAACGCGTACCCGCACAGACCGGCCGGGCAGGGTGGACAGGTATCCTTGACTGAAGCGACTGCGCGAGGTGGCCTGTTCGCGCCAGTCATCACCAACAACGAGAAATTTGCGTTCGATTTCGACAGCCACGTGTCCTCCTAGTGTCCTATGAATCAACAGGATGGATGGTGTTTTGCAAGTGGTCGATTAGTGCTATCTGTGAGCGAATGATTGGTTGTTTTTTGGTCCGTTTGCGAAACTGGTTTTTCATCTTGGCATCCCATACTCGGGCCTTGCAGTTGTCTTTCCATTGCAATTCAAAACAGTCGCGCAATTGTTGACGCAGTTGCGGGTCGTAGATGGGGGCCGCAACTTCGACACGCCGGTCAAAGTTACGCGGTAACCAGTCGCCTGAAGAGATAAAATACTTCGGATCGTCCTCGTTGCAAAAAATAAAAAACCGCGAATGCTCTAAAAACCGGTCAACAATGCTGATGGCCTCAATATTTTCACTGTATTTTTCAATACCCGGCATCAGCGAAAACATGCTGCGGGCGATGATGCGGATTTTGACGCCGGCATTGCTGGCCTTGTAGAGCAGCTTGGCGATATCCTGATCGGACAGGTTGTTGATTTTGATGTCGATCCAGGCCGGTTTACCCGCCTTGGCCTGGCGGATTTCAGTGTTGATCAGGCGGCGCAGTTTATTGCGGGTCTGAAAAGGCGACACCACCAGATGACGGAAGATGGGGATGCGGTATTTGTTGGTGAAAAACTCAAACACCTTGTGCACTTCGCCAGTGAGGTGAGGATTGGAGGTCATCAGCATGTGATCGGTATAGAGCTTGGCCGTGCCTTCGTGAAAATTGCCGGTGCCGATGCAGGCATAGCGCACTTTTTCATTGCCCTCATGACGAGTGATCAGGCACAACTTGGCGTGCACTTTGAGGCCGGGCAGGCCGTGAACGACCTGCACGCCGTCTTCACGCAGCAGGCTCGACCACGACAAATTGGCCTCTTCGTCAAAGCGCGCCTGCAGTTCAACAACGACAAAGACTTTTTTGCCGTTTTGTGCGGCGTTGACCAGAGCATTGACGATCTGGCTGTTCTTGGCCAAACGGTAGACCGTCATGCGGATGGTGGTGACCCGCGGGTCAATGGCCGCCTCACGCAGCAGGTCGATTATGTGGCTGAAGTCGTGATACGGGAAGTAAAGCAGTACCTCACGTTGTTTGATCTGATCCATCATGGAGGCGTTGGGTTCAATCCACGGATGGCTCTGCGGCTCAAAATTCCCCGGATAATACGCGTGTGGACGGTCCAGTTTAGGAAAGCCGATAAAGTCTTTAAAGTTGTGATAACGGCCACCGGGAATGCAGGTGTCGCTATTGGTGATATCGAGATTTTTACGTAGTTGCTCAAGGCAGGCTTCGGGCATGTTGCGGTCGTAGAGAAAACGGACCGGGATGCCGGACTTGCGCCGGGTCAGGCCGTCCTGAATTTTCTGCGGAAAGGTTTTGAATAGCTCATCGTCTACATCCAACTCGGAATCGCGGGTCATTTTGACGGTGTAGGCGTTAAAACTGTCATAGTCGAAGTAGCAGAAGATATCGGCAAGACCCAAGCGGATAATATCATCGAGCAGGATGATCTCCACCGTGCCGTTAGTGGCCGGGAGTTGCAGAAAACGTGACACCTTGTCTGCCGGAACCTGAATCAATGCGTAATCGGTGTTGTCGTTGGTGCTGTTGTGCAAGGTGACGGCCAGATAGATCAGGTGGTCTTTGACGAACGGTTCGGTTTTGCGTTTGAGCATCAGAGGAACGAGAAACGGGCGGACCTTGTCGTGAAAGTATTCCATGACAAACGCCTTTTGTGCATCGCTGAGCTCGGTTTCATTGCGAATAAATATCTGTTCGGCAGCCAGCAGTTCAAGCAATTCCTCGTAGAGCGTTTCAAATCTGTTGGTTTGTTTGAGAACCATGGTCTGGATTTCGTCGAGGATTTTTTTCGGATCCTGACCGATCAGAGTAATGGCTTTTTTGCGGATTTTCAGCAACCGGTGCAGGGTGGCCACGCGCACACGGAAAAATTCATCGAGATTGGAGGAGAAGATGCCGAGGAACTTGAGGCGCTCCAGCAGGGGAACCTGAGGGTCGGCCGCCTCCTGCAATACGCGGGCATTGAAGAGTAACCAGCTGATCTCTTTACTGATAAATGGTTGATTTATCACCGATGTCCCCATGTCATTGTAAGTAATTCATGTGATGATTCATGCCCTCATCATGAGAGCGACTCATCGTATTGCAGTGATGTTAGGAAACAGTGAGTAATGCGCGTCTAAAAATTAATTCCCACACACGATCAGGCGGTGCCGCTGCCTTTCGTCTGCTGTCTATTAATCAGTGTAGCCGACAAACCGGGACTTCGCAGCCGGGTGGGGACGGATTTAGCCAAAGAGGTCGCCCGGCGTTCGGCATAACAGGGAGTTTTTTAAGGTGGGGCAGGATGGAGGGCTGCCAGTCTGCCGTGGACCAACGCACTCTGCGTACCGGGTTGAAACAGGAATCCGTTCTTTGTGTTGCTACTGCGCTGGGGCGGCGTCCGGATACAGCAGCCGACATTTCAATTCAAACACCTGCTTGAGCATCAGCACAATGCTGGCATTCAATCGATGACCATCATCCACCTCAATCAGCGGAGCACCGAAACGGCGCGAACTGGCGATGGGTACCACATCGTCCTGGCGGCCGTGGATTATTATTGTCGGTGGCAATCCTTCGGCGCTCAGCCCGTCAGCGTGCTCGGTATGCAATGCCGGGGCGCACAGCACCAAGGCGGCAACCCGCGGTTCTACCTGCTGCAGCAGCAGGGCCATGAGACCACCGGCGCTGGAACCGACAACGAGGAACGGTCCGGGCTGATCACGCAAGGTGTCGCGGATAATGGTCAGGCGCTGCTGGGGGTCAAACACCCCTTCGCAGTCCGGCGAAATGACCTCGCCAAACATCGCCTTGAGGGCCTGATACTTACTGCCGTGCGGTCCGGTTTCCAGACCATGTAAAAAAACAAGTTGCATGATTTTGCCTCCTTGAGAGGGAAGTGCCCGTCGTAACTTGACAGGCGGCTGTTGCATGATAGTTTAATATTAAACTATTAAATATGGAGTTAGTTATGCCAACGGCCTATCACGGGACAGAACAGGAACAGCGGGCTCTGAACACACTTATAAAAATGTTGCGAGCTGCGGAATCTGTGTCTACCTTTTTACAGAGCGGTCGGGTCAGTGCCGGATTGTCGATCAGCCAGTTTGGCGTTTTGGAGACCTTGTATCATCTTGGTCCCATGTGCCAGAGAGACCTTGGCCGGAAAATCCTTAAAAGCAGCGGTAATATTACCACAGTGATCGACAATCTGGAAAAGCGACAGCTCGTTGAGCGACGGCGACTGGAAACGGATCGCCGCTATTTCCAAGTACATTTGACCGAAAAAGGACGCACCTTGATCGCCCAAGTGTTCCCCGAACATGTGGAGCGTATTGTCGAACGGTTCAGCGTCTTGTCGGCGGATGAGCAGGAGCAGTTGGCCATGCTGTGTAAAAAGTTTGGGATGGCCTCGACTGAAAAAGACCCCGAACCGTAAGGAGTTCGTTATGAAAAAGACCCTATTATGTCTCCTGATCATGCTGACGGTGTCGATTGCCAATGGAGCTGCCAGTGAGTGGCGCATCGATCCGGACCACTCCAATGCCCAGTTCCGTATCCGTCATCTGATGATCAGTGAAGTGGGCGGCATGTTTCCCACCATCACAGGCAAGCTGACCCTCAATGACGATAACGTTAGCGACTCTTCAATTGAGGTGGCTGTTGCGGTTGCGTCACTCGATACCGGTGTGGCCAAGCGCGATGCGCATTTGCTCGGCAGTGATTTTTTCGATGTCGATAACTTTCCGACTATGACATTTGTCTCAACGCGGATTGATAAAACGAATCAGGGGCTGGCCCTCTACGGCACACTCACCATCCATGGCTATAGTCATTCCACTGTGTTTGCCGTGACCGGTCCGAGCGAAGCGATTAAAGATCCATGGGGTATGACCCGTATCGGCGCGTCAGCTACCACAACCATCAATCGTCGGCACTTTGGCATGGTGTGGAACGAAGTTCTCGATAATGGCAATGCTATGATTGGCAATGAGGTGGAGTTGCAGATCGATATGGAACTGATTCGTCAATAACAGGCAGATGCTTTTAACTGCGTCGTTTTTTTAAGGAGATTTATCATGGCAACCAAGATTCAGATCATTTTTTACAGTACTTATGGGCATGTGTATGAAATGGCCAAAGCTGTGGCTGAGGGTGCCCGTTCGGTCGATGGGACAGAGGTCGCTATCTATCGTGTTGCGGAACTGATGGATGAGGCAACATTGGAACGAATCGGTGCTGGTGAGGCGCAAGCCGCTTTGGCCGATATCCCTATTGCCACCCCGGATGTGCTGGAAGATGCAGACGCCATTATCTTTGGTACGCCGACCCGGTTTGGCAACATGGCCGCTCAGATGCGCAACTTTCTCGATCAAACCGGTGGGTTGTGGGCCAAAGGCGGGCTGGTCGGTAAGGTGGGCAGTGTCTTTGCCTCCACCGGCACCCAGCATGGTGGTCAGGAAACTACCATCACCAGTTTCCATACCACGCTGTTTCACCATGGCATGGTGGTGGTTGGGGTGCCGTACACCGAACCGGCCTTGACCAACATGGCTGAGATCACCGGCGGTACTCCCTATGGCGCCACCACGCTGGCCGGTTCCGACGGTTCGCGGCAGCCTTCGGAAAATGAACGGACCATTGCCCGCTTCCAGGGCCGACATGTGGCAGAAATTGCCAAAAAACTGGCGCAATAACACAATAGAAAAATAAACGGAACGCACTGTGCCCACATCGTTATAACCTGATGGTTTGACGATTGTGGGCACGCGTGTTTTTAGCCGAGGGCGTGGGGTGGAAATTTGGATCAGGAGCGGGGTTCGCGTTGCAACAGGACCGTCGCCAGACTGCATGCCACGATTCCCGGCAGGACAATGGTGGGGATTTTGACCCCTTCGAACCACCACAGTAAAACGGCAATGGCGGCCGGGTTGAGATAGATATAGGCCATGACCCGGCGCGGGCCGAGGACCACGGTACTGCGCTGGTAGAGATAGACGGTCATCAATGTGGAGGCTACGACCAGATAGCTCATGGCGGCAAGATGTTCGCCATGGATGTTATGCCAGTCCAGAGGGTAGCCCAGAACCAGCAGGGCTGTTCCCATCCACAGGGCGCCGGTAAACAGGATGCAGAACACCAGAACCGGCATTGGGTCGCTGCGCCGGTAAAGCAGTTTCATACTTAGGGAGTAGCCGCAGATCAGCAGCGAGCCACCGAGAAACAGCCAATCGCCCTGATTGAGACTGAAGGCCAGCAGCCGATCCAATTGCCCCTCAAAAATCACCCAGCAGGCGGAAGCAGCGCCGAGGATGTAGATGAGAAAGGTCTGGCCGCCAATGGGTTGGCGCAGGAAAACCAGGCACAGCAGGGCGGTCATGAATGGTACCAGGGTGTAAAGGGTGCCGGTATTGAGCGACGTGGTTGTTTTCAACGCTTCAAACAGGCAGGCAAAAAACATGGCATAAAAAAAACTTATTACGGTGGCTCGCGGCAAGACCGTAACGATTTTGCGGCGCCAGTCACGCCGTGACAGCACCAGTGGCAACAGGAGTACGAACGAGGCAACAAAGCGCATCAGGGTCAGAGAAAACGGGTTGATCACTCCGGCCAGCCGCGCTGAGGCCAGGAATGATCCGGCAATAAAAAAGGTCGCGAGCAAAACCATCAGGTGGGATTTTAGAAGATCGTTCATGGTGGGTCAGGCTTCCGGGTTGGTGTTGAAGAGGGTGGGTTGAGCATGCCACGTTGGCGCTGATTTGTCGAATAGCTTCGCCGGTGGCGAAAAAATCAGGAGGTGGCAACGGCACTCAGCGGGCAGGTTTGATCCTGCAGATTGGTTTTCAGGCGGACGATCTCGTCGGCATTGACCGGCATGCTGTAGAGAAAACCTTGGATCTCATCGCAGTTCTGTTCTTTAAGAAAGGCCATTTGGCCAAGGGTTTCCACTCCTTCGGCAATCACAGTCAGGTGCAGTGATTTGCCCATTTCGATAATGGACGATGTGATGGTGGCGTAACGCTCGCTCTGCTCGATATCTTTGATAAACGAGCGATCAATTTTCAGGGAGTGGACCGGGAACCGTTTGAGATAAGCCAGCGACGAATAGCCGGTGCCAAAGTCATCAATGGCCAGATGAATCCCGAGTTTGCGCAGCTTGTTCAGGGTGGCAATAGCCGCTGTCGGGCTTTGCATCAGCACCGATTCAGTGATCTCGATCTCCAGCCATTGCGGGTCAAGGCCGGTTTCATTGAGCAGATCCGTAAGCGCGGTGATGAAATCGCTGCTTTGCAACTGATGGCCGGACACATTGACCGCGACCCGAATCGGCGGCAACCCCTGTTTTTGCCAGGCATGAACCTGCAGGCAGGCCTGGCGCAGAACCCACAGCGTCAACTCGCCGATCATGCCCGATTCCTCGGCCATGGGGATAAAGTCACTTGGTGAGACCTGTCCCAGAGTGGGGTGGCTCCAGCGTAGCAAAACTTCCACGGAGTGAAATTCTCCCTCGGCCAGATTAACTTTGGGCTGGTAGGAGAGTTGCAGTTCATCACGTACCAGCGCGTTGTGCAGACCGTTGATCATTTCCAGACGGTTTTTAATGTCTTCATCCATCTCCGGGGCATAAAACTGGTGCTTGTTGCCACCGTGCGCGCGCACATAATACCGGGCGCTATTGGCTTTTTTGAGCAGAGCTTCAACACTCAGGGCGTCGCCGGGATAAATGCTGAGACCGGCGCTGGAGGTGACAAACATTTCCTGATCACCAATGGTCATCGGCTGGCTGAGTTTCTTGCGCAGTTTCGTCATCACCTGCTCAATGGACTGGATGTCGTCGATATTGGTGAAAGCGACAGCAAACTGATTTCCGGAAAGTCGACCGACCAGGTCGGTTTCTCGCACGCCCTGACTCAAGCGGACGCTGAATTCGCGCAGCAGGCTGTCGCCAACTTCGCTGGTCAGAGTTTCATTGATCACTTTGAGGTGATCGATGGAGATCAAGGCCACAGCCATCTGTTGTTGCAGGCGCTTGGTCAGGCGCATGGCGTTGGTCGCTTGTTCTGAAAACTCCTGACGGTTGGTCAGTCCGGTCAGTTGATCAAAGTTGGACAAGTTGTAGAGGCGCTTTTCATTTTCAAGTTGAGTCGAAAGGTCGCGGCAGACTACCCAGTGCAGGATTGTGCCGCCATCGGCCGCAGTGCTGATGCGGCAATCAACGGGTAGCTCATGTCCTGCTGCACTGCGCAGACGAAATGAAGTTGGTTCAAACGGGGTGCCTACGGTGAGCAGGCAGGTTTTACTGTTCCAGCGCGGCAGCTCGGACTCGTCAAGGATCTGATCGACGTGCAGAGCTGGGCCGGAAATATCAACATCAAGGCGCTGTCGGGCCGCTCCGTTGAGATAATGGATACGGTTGTCGGCATCAAAGGCGAAGATCAGATCCTGAGCACTCTCCATAAAACGCTGAAGTTGGTTTTCGCGCGACAGGGTCTCCTGCGATTCATTGGTCAGAGCGGAATTAAACGAGCTGCCGATCAGTGTGGCGGAACAGCCGAGAAAGCAAGCCCACAACCACAACAGAACGCGATCAATCGTATGCTGGGGTCCGATGTTGTCGAGCAGATGCAAATTGAATTGCGGGACATTGCCATAGCTGCCGGCACACAGGATCGCTGCAAACAGAGCTGCGCCCAGACTGCTTATGACCACCACCTCGCGTGGGTGTCGTAACAAAAAGGTGGCCTCAAGGGCAATAACGACATACAGCGGCCACAGCCAACTGTGTTCAGCCCCGCTGAAAAAGATCAGGGTGCTGACCAGTACGGTGTCGGCGGTTAGTTGGCCACGATCGATCCAGAGTGGATGACGGTTTGTCCGGCTGAGGAGATGCAGTCCGCAGTTGTAGAGTGTGAGAACAATGAGACCCAGGCATAGAACCGCGACATGGGTCGCATTGAGGTCGGCACCAAACGGGATAGCCGCAATTATCAGGGCGCTGCCCACCGCAGCAAAAATTAACAGCAACCAGCGGATGTTGATGATGACCTCGGCCCGTTTTCGACGTTCCATATCCGTGTGGTTAACGTTTTTAAAGGGATTGTCGTCAAGTGGCAGCAGTGGCATAGTTGAACCTGATAATTACTTTTAGGAATGACTATCATTGTGGATGGGAAACAAATTAAAGGGTTTTACTATACGCCTGGGGCAGGTCTGGTGTCAAAAAAATTACAATTTTCCGACAATCGTTGATTTTCCACTCAGGCATGTTTATCTGTGTAGATAGCAGGCTGCAACAACAGGAGTGAACAATGTCACAATTGATTCATCTAATTTGCGCTGCATGTGGCGCGATCAACCGAATTCCGGGCGAGCGCGTTGCGGCGCAGCCGCAATGTGGCCGCTGCCATAAACCGTTGTTTTCAGCTGCGCCACTGACACTGGGAGAACGCAGTTTTCAGCGCTACCTGGAAAAGGATGATCTGCCGTTGTTGGTGGATTTCTGGGCACCGTGGTGCGGGCCGTGCAAAGCCATGGCTCCGCAATTTGCCAGTGCAGCCGGTCAGCTTGAACCCGCGTTACGCCTGGCCAAAGTCAATACCGAGGCGGAGCAGGCTCTGGCTGCCCGCTATCAGATCCGTTCGATTCCGACTCTGGTGCTGTTCAAGCAGGGTAAAGAGGTGAACCGCCACAGTGGCGCCATGACTGCGGCCCAGATCACTCAATGGGTAAAACCGCACCTGTAACGGCCGTTTATGTCGAAGCCGGTCAATGGTGGAACCTTGATCGGCGGACCCGAACCGTTAGCACGTTATTTTTAGCCATGCCGTGCGCCTGGATGTGCCACGGCCCGACACCGGGACGGACTCCCGGAGTGAGGAAACCGACCCGCTATGACAACATCAAATTTGCTGGTGGAATGCCGTGATCAGGTTGCCCATATTACCATTAATCGTCCCGATGCCATGAACGCCCTCAATCCAGCCACGGCTGACGAACTGAAGCGCACCATCAAAGAGCTGGAAAAATCAGTGGAAGCCAAAGCCGTTGTCATTACCGGGCAGGGACCGAAAGCGTTTTGCGCCGGAGGTGATGTGGCATTAATGCGCACCCTGGGACCGATTGAAGCGCGTAAGGTCGCTCTGGGCGTGGCGGAACTGTTTCATACCATTGAAAGCTCGCCATTGGTCGTGATTGCTGCCGTTAACGGCTACGCCCTGGGCGGTGGCTGTGAACTGGCCATGGCCTGCGACCTGCGGCTGGCCGCTGAAAAGGCCCAGCTGGGGCAGCCGGAAATCAACTTGGGGATTTTGCCCGGTTGGGGTGGTACCCAGCGCTTGCCGCGCCTGATTGGTGTCAGTCGGGCGAAAAAACTGATATTTACCGGTGAACGGATCACGGCACAGCAGGCCATGGAATTTGGCCTGGTAGATGAGGTGCTGCCTGGTGATGAATTGCTCGAAGCGGCCCATGCTCTGGCGGTGACCATCGCCGGAAAGCCGCAGTCTGCCATCCGCATGATCAAACAGTCGATTTATCACGGGATGCAGATGGACTTGGACAGGGCCATTCGGTACGAAGCTGAATTGTTCGGCATGTGTTTTGCCACCAAAGACAAGCAGGAGGGGATGGACGCCTTTTTCGAAAAACGGCCGCCGAAATGGCAGGATTGCTGAGCCATTTTCACACAAAGCGTGTGGTGACGGTGTACGGTGTGATCTGAATCACGAGTGCTGGATGGTGTTGTTTTATACGTTGTGAGGATGATTTACCTTCGTTGTTTGTTCGTTATACTGATAATTCCGTAGGACTGATCGTAGTTATGTGCCCTGTTAACGACAATCCCCAAGGAGGAAGCAGATGCCTGAATTTGGAAATCCTTTCAGTGTTTTAAAGCAGGATCGCATGCTGACTCACGCTGAGTTGGTGCGTGCTATCCGTTTTATGGTGGCTGCCGAATACGAAGCCATTCAACTCTACCAGCAGTTGGCGGAGTCCACCGACAATGTGCTGGCCCAGCAGGTTCTTATCGACGTTGCCGATGAGGAAAAAGTGCATGCTGGAGAGTTTCTTCGCCTGCTCAAGGAGCTGGACCCTGATGAAGAGCGTTTTTATCAGGAAGGCGCCCAGGAAGTTGAGGAGGAATTCCTTAACGGCGCTGCTGCTGAACAAGCGTCGCCACAGGCCGCGACTACCGGTCAGGGGCTTGGCATCGGCAGTTTGAAAAAGTGATCATTAACTTGGTCCGTTCTCACGCTATTGAGAACGCGCCCTAACGCGACAGGAGAAAGAATCATGGATTTACTACGTCGAGAACTCGCTCCCATCAGTCCGCAAGGGTGGAGTGAAATTGATACCATGGCCCGAGAAACCCTGGTGGCTAACCTTTCCGGGCGCAAATTTATTGATATGGACGGCCCCCACGGCATCGGCCATGCCTGTGTCACCTTAGGACGCCTGGCTGTGAGTAAAGACAGCAGCGATGGCAATGTCGGCTATGGACTCCATCAAGTGCAACCGTTGATGGAAGCGCGGGTTAACTTCAGTCTCGAAACTTGGGAGCTGGATAATATTGAGCGGGGTGCCAAGGATATTCAGCTCGATGCTTTGGTGCAGGCGTGTCGCGATATTGCCCTGTTTGAGGAAAGGGCCATCTACCAGGGATTTGAACCGGCGGCCATTGCCGGTCTGCACGATACTGTCAAAGGGGAAGAGATTGACCTGTCTCTGGATATGGATGTGATTGTCGATGCTGTGTCCGAAGGGCAAACCCGTATGCTTAAAGAGGGGGTGGAAGGCGGCGCCAACCTGGTCGTTTCGCCGACCATCTGGAAGTTCCTTGCCCGCAGCACTCCCGGCGGAACTCTGCGTTCCATCATCGAAACACAGATCGGTGGTCAGGTGATCTATTCTGAACTGGTCAAAGATGCTCTGCTGGCTGCCAGCCGCGGCGGAGATGTGGAGTTGACCGTTGGTCAGGATCTGTCGGTCGGCTATCACAGCCATACCGCCAGTGAAATCCATCTGTTTATTACCGAGTCATTTACTTTCCGGGTGGTGGCTCCCGAAGCCCTTGTTGGTTTTACCCTGGCCTGATTGGCCTTAACAACCCCACCATACGCCCTGCAGGTTTACTGCGGGGCGTTTTTTCTGAGGAGGACGCGGTGTTTATCAACCAGACCATGGTGGATCAATGGATTGAAGAGGATGTGCCGGGATTGGACCTCACCTCGCATTTACTGGAGATGGCGGCCATTGATGCACGGATGTGCTTTGCCACGCGTCATGAGACAACTGTGGCTGGCGTGACCGAAGCCGCCGGAGTCTTTCGTCGTCTCGGGGCCGAGGTGGTGTTGCATGCCCAGAGCGGACAAGCTCTGGCTGCGGGGGAAACCCTCATGGAGGTGTCTGGAAATGCCGAGGCCCTTCATGCGGGCTGGCGGGTGGCTCTCAATCTGCTCGAATATGCCGGAGGCATTGCCACGCGCACCGCCGGTCTGGTGTCCAAAGCACAAAAGGAAGGTGTGGCGCGAATTTGTGGTACGCGTAAGGCATTTCCCGGTGCACGACGGCTTTCACAACAGGCGTTGATCGCCGGGGGCGGAATCCCTCATCGTTTGGGGTTGGGGGAGAGCGTACTGATTTTTGCCCACCACTACGACCTGATCGGCTTTGAGCGTTTCGTCGACCGCTTACCGGCCCTTAAAGCGGCTGCCCCGGAAAAGAAAATCGGCGTGGAAGTAACCACTCTCCAACAGGCGCGTCAAGTGGCGGCCCGTGGTGCCGACAGTGTGCAGTTGGATAAATGCAGTGTCGAAGAGCTCAATGAAATGGTGACGGTGTTGAAACGCGATTTTCCCGACCTGCTGGTGATTGCCGCCGGAGGCATTAATGGCGACAATGTTGCTGCCTATGCCGCAACCGGAGTTGATCTGCTGGTCACCAGCTGGATGTATTTTGGCAAGCCGGCGGATATCAGTGCACACATGACGCGTTGTTGAGGTGACAATCAACCGCTGCTATACTCAACCCGATCAGAAGCCCATTGTTGCCTCTATGGATAAAGAGAGAATTTATGTCAAAAATGAATAATGATGCCGGAATGCCCATTGCCCTGACTTTGGAACCCGGTACCTACTACCGTTGTACCTGTGGCAGATCCGAGAACTTGCCGTTTTGCGATGGCCACCATCAGGGTGGAAAGAGTGTGCCGTTGCAGTTTGAGGTGCTGGAAAAGAAGAAGGTCTATCTGTGCAGTTGCGGCAAAAGTGAGCGACAGCCGTTGTGTGATGGCCAATGTGGGACGGATCTTTCTTTGCTGTAACAGAAGGCTCTGTTCCACGTTGAGCTATATGCTCACGTGACGTTCGATGCTTCTGAACGGGTGGGTAGAGATACAGTGTCGGCTGCCGGGACGAAACCCGGCGACCTTGACTTTGATCTTGATCTTCAGTGGTTTGTCATTTGAAACGAAGCGCACCGGCGAACTTCATCCGTCCGCAATGGTGGTACCCACATGACGCGGGCTTCCGCGCCCGCCCGTCGGTCCCCTTTTGCGTCGACAAAAGGGGAACAAAATCGACTCCCGTCATTGCGCCCTTACGGGTTACCTCTCTACGTTCACTAACACCGCGATGTCGGCAAAACTTGCTGACGCTCAAACAGGTTGCCGACAACCATCGCGCTGACCGTTCTCTTCGTTCGGCGCTGCTGAACGGGAGGGCTTGGCTGCTAAATGACAACTTTGCCGCAAGGGTGGGCACCGTCCCACCCGTTTGATCGGTGCCACGGAAAGAATAGAGCAAGGCGTGAGCCTGTTATCAATGTTTTACACCAAAGCTGATGAGTTGCACGATTCGTCGACCTAAAGGGCGGCGAGCCGAATCTGTGACGCATAACAGAAACAGACTCAGTGTAGGTGAATCCAGGTTCAGGAGGTGTTCAAGCTGGCTTTTGCGTACTTTTGGGCGGCAAGCCAAAAGTATGTCGGCTGCCGGGACGAGACCCGGCGGTCTTGACTTTGATCTTGAGCTTCAGCTTCAGTGGTTCATCATTTAGAACAGATCGCGCGGGAAAACTTCATCCGTTCACACCGCATAGTGCGCATATAACGCGGGCTGCCGCCCGCACGTCGGTCCCTGTCCTACCACGCCTCATCCAAAATCGAGAAAAAATCATCAATCACCTGTGGGCTGGCAAGAATCGAAACATGCCCTTCATCGTAACCGAAGATGCGTTTCGCTTCACGCTGGGCAGGATCAAACAGCAGGCTTTTGATTGGTATGGCGGTATCTTTGTAACCGAACAACAGATAATAGGAAATGTTGCCGGGTAATTTGTGCTTAAAAATGGCCTGCTGATAAGGACTGTCCGTGGCTATATCGTACCAGGAGGGCACCGCTGCCGGAGCGTATTTGATGCCGATTTTTGCCGAGTCGAGCCCTTCCCAGGGGGCTGAAAAAGAGACAAACACATCGACGAAATCTTGCTGGGCAATGGCCGGGTCGAGCAGAATACCCCGGCCGATCAGTCCTCCCATACTGTGGGCGACAACCGCCATGTGGTTAAAGCTGTACCGGTCATGCAGGTTGCGCGTCATCCCGGCCAGTGTTTCGGTCAACCGTTTCAGAGGTAATCCTGATGGATAGAAATAAAACCACGCCTGATAGCGGGAGGTGTCCATGCGCTGGTAAAAATGGCGCCAGTCCAGTGGTGAGCCGACGGCACCATTGATAAACAGGACCGGAATTTTACGGGGATCATAAGGCTCAAGGAAGTAGATGCCGATACCGGCTTCGCGGAGAAAATCAACCGGAGCCCACATCCCTTTGTGCGCAAACTCGGGACCAAACTCCGGACGGTCGAAGTCCGCGATGTCACCAACGATCAGACGCAATTTCGATGGTGTTGCCTCCTTGACCGGGCACACCTTGGCCATCTGTGGCGGGATCTGTTGGTCCGTTGACAACGTCAGATCGATCCGCAGGTTGCGTTGATTGCGGCTCAATGCCAGAGGAGTGGCGTCACAGGTGGAAACCGCTGGTTCGGTCTGGTCAAAGAGACCGTTGTTATTGAGATCCTGAAAAGCCATCAGGCAGTAAGCATGTTCCACCGGGGCAAACAGGGCGTAATGATCGGAGCCAAAACGCAAGGTGTCGACACAGACTCCGTCTGAATCCATCAGGGTCAGATACACTGGGGCCTTATCATTCGGTCGAATAAGCACTCCGGCAATTACGCCATGGGTTTCCATATCGTGTAGATTGCGTTCTAGCAGGGAGAAGATTCTCGGGGTGCAGGCGGTCAGACACAGCAGCAGGGTCACGATGACAAAACGGTGCCACGGCAATCGGTGTGTCAATGCAAAGAGCATAGCCCTGAAGTCTCCTTGGTGGTGTCAACGACCTTCATGGTTGAGCTGTTCAAAGCCAAAGGTCACATCGAACAGCTCGGCGTCAATGGTGTCCTGGCGGCGACGGTGATAGGTGCGCTGCAGGCTGTCGAGCTGGTCCTGAATGTTCTTTTCCGCCCGTTGCATGGCCGTCAAACGGCAGATGTTTTCACTGGCCAGAGATTCGGCGCATGCCTGAAAAAACGAGATGAACAGATACTCCTTGAGCAAGGCGATGAAGGTATCGTCAAGGCGGCCGCAGATCTCGGGCAGTGCCGAAGATGGCCAGTCGAGGCGACTCAATTCCTCCTGCCACGCGAGGTCGAGCGGCAGGATGGTCCGCATGCGCGGGACATAGGTGGTGCCGAGATGGGGCGCATTGTAAAAGACCTGCATACCATGACGTTGCGGTGTCAGGCTAAGATCGGCATTGTCGAGCTGCAGATCAATGCCCAATTCAGTGATTGAATCAACGCTGGTCGGTATGCGATACACTTGATCGGCGGCATGGTTGTGCGTCTCAAGCTGACCGGCAATCCGTTCGCCGATGGCAATCAAATGCCGGGGCTTGTTTCTGGGAAGTTTTTTCAGGGCAAAGGCCACCAGACTTTCATTGAACTGGCCGACCAGTCCTTGATCTGAGCCGAAGATCAGCACCAAGGTCAGTGGCGGGTCTTGTTGGTTGTTTTTGAAGTTCGCCGGCAGGGCGCGCAGGCAAGCACTCAGACCCAGATCAACCGTGTGGCCGTAATGGCGTAACGATTCTACAGCTTCTTCGTATTGATTGATGCTGGAAGCGGCCAGCGCTTTCATGGTGCGCACTACTCCGGCGAGATCGGTGGCGCTGTTGATTTTGCGTTGCAGGCCGAGCAGGGTGTCGCTCATGATGCGTTCTCCGTCAGTGCCCGGCGCGCCAGAGCTGTGATCTCGTCCATAACCGCGGTGTCAAAGGTTGCTTCCCCTGTCAGTTGTTGCTGTTGCTTCTCATCGAGTCCCTTCATGGCATCGCGCACGGTTTGTTCGGCGGTCGCCATGCTCTCCTCATCAATCGGATCAAACAGACCACTGTTGAGAGCCTGCAGCACGCCCAGCTGTTCGATCACCGAAACCGGGCTGTATTGCTGTTGTTTCAGGCAGGCGCGAATGCGTCGGCCATGGTTGATGGTGGCCTGAGTCGATTCATCGAGCCGGGTGCCGAAGCGGGCAAAGGTTTCCAGTTCTTCAAACTGGGCATAAGCGAGTTTCAGGTTACCGGCAATCCTGCGGTACGCTTCGAGTTGGGCTTTGCCGCCCACCCGCGACACCGATTTGCCGACATCAATGGCCGGCAGCGCGCCGAGTTCAAACAGGGTGGGCGATAGATACAGTTGTCCGTCGGTGATGGAGATCAGGTTGGTGGGGATATACGCCGACATGTTCTGCGCTTCGGTTTCGATAATCGGCAGGGCGGTAAGCGAACCGCCGCCGTGGTCCGGGTGCAGGTGGGTGGCGCGTTCAAGCAGCCGCGAGTGGATATAGAAGATGTCGCCGGGAAATGCCTCGCGGCCGGGCGGGCGGCGCAGCAATAGTGACAGTTCGCGGTAGGCGCGGGCGTGGTGGGTCAGGTCGTCATAAACAATCAGCACATCATCGCCCTGGCGCATAAACTCTTCAGCAATGGTGGTGGCGGCATAGGGGGCGATGTATGACAGGCCCGGAGGGTCGTTGCCCTCGGCCACCATGACCACGGTGTAGTCCATGGCGCCGCGTCGTTCCAGCTCGGCGATAACCCGTGCCACGGCAGCGGAGCGCTGGCCGATGGCGCAGTAGACGCAGCGGACATTTTTCCCCTTCTGGTTGAGGATGGTGTCGATGGCGATGGCGGTTTTGCCGGTTTGGCGGTCGCCGAGGATCAGCTCACGCTGGCCGCGACCGATGGGTACCAGGGCATCAACCACCTTGATGCCGGTATGCAACGGCGTGGTGACCGGAGCCCGTTCCATAATGGCCGGAGCCGGACGTTCAATGGGCAGGCGGTGCTGATTGTTGACCGGCCCCTGTTGGTCGAGGGGCGCACCCAGTGGGTTGATCACCCGGCCGATCAGCGTCTCGCCCACGGGGACATCCATGACCCGCCCCGAGCGTCGTGCTTCATCGCCGGTATGCAGATATTGATAATCACCGAGCAGCACCACGCCGACTTCGTCGGCATCGACATTGAAGGCAATTCCTTCAATACCATGGGGAAACTCAACCCGTTCCTCGGCACCGACACCGGGCAAGCCGTTGATTTTGGCAATGCCGGTGGAAACCGTGGTGACGCGGCCCGATTCACGGATGGCCACGTGATCCGGTAACGCATCCACGCCCTGTTTGAGGTGGGTGCAGGCCGAATCGATCCATTGCTGAAAAAGATCACTCATTGTCCTGCTCCGTGTTGTCGTCACAAGGCTGTGACGAGGCATGGGTCTGGCGCAAGTGATCCGACAGATCGGCCAATTGGCTGGCCAGCGTCCAACTGACTTTATGGCCGTCAGTCAGCAGTTCGGCACCGCATAGCAAGTCAGCCTGAGTTTCAAACACCACATTTTTACAGTCGAGGGCCTGGTGCAGTTGTTCAGAGATCCACTGTTGCTCCTGATCCTCGAGTGGTGCGCTGGTGACCAGACGAGGTGGTTTTGATGCGCTGGCCAGCGCCGTTGTCAGTTCCTGCTTTTCTGTGTCGTCGAGGTGGTGGAGTTTGTCCATGAACACCCGCAGACTCTGTTGTTCCAGAGAGCGGTCAGCAAGCTGTTCGAGCATGTGCTGCAACGATGACAGCAGTTCATTTTCAATGCGTTGGTGGATGCGCAGGCTTTCCGCTTCCTGTTCGGAGCATAACTGGTCATGCCAGACCTGCCGCTTGTTGTCGACGTCGCGGCGCACTTGTTCACTGAGGTGTTGCTTCAGTGTTGCCGCTTCGGTGCGGATGTCATCCAGTGCCTGCTGACGATTTTGTTCCAGCTCTTCGCGCTGCGCGATGAGTTGTTTTTGCAGCTCTTGGGCCTGTTGCTCACGCTGTTCGGCTTCCTGCTGTTTGTCACGCAACCGTTGCTCACGTTTGTCGATGGCGTCCAGCAGCGGTTTGTAGAGAAAACGCTTGAGCAGCCAGACCAGGATCAGGAAATTGATCAGCTGGGCAATGATGGTAAAGGTATCCAATAGCATGGCGTTACCCTCCTGCCGCCTCCAGGAAATGGTTCCAGAACGGATTGGCGAACAGCACGATCATCGACACGACAAAACAGTAAATAGCCGTTGATTCAACCATGGCCAAACCGACAAACAGGGTGCGGGTAATGGTCGAAGCGGAATCGGGCTGCTGGGCCAGGGATGTCAAGGCCGAGGCCACAGCGCGTCCTTCGCCAAGTGCCGAGCCGATGGAGCCGATGGCGATGGTGATACCGGCAGTGAAAATGGAGATCATAGCGATCCAGGTTTGCGCTTCCATAACTCCTCCTGAAAGAAACACCTATTGAGGATGAATTCGGATGGCCGCAGCAATATAAACGATGGCCAAAACCGAGAAAATGTACGCTTGAACCATGCCGGTGAGCAGACCGAGCAGATTCATTAATAACGGAAAAATCAACGGTGCGATCATCAGTAAAATCGCACCGATCATGGCACCGCTCATCATGTTGCCGAACAGGCGCACCGCCAGAGCCAGAGTGCGCGACAGCTCACCGATGAGGTTAAACGGCAACATGATCCATACCGGCTTGAGATACGAGGCCAGATAGTCCCTGACGCCCTGGGAGCGAATGCCGTAATAAGGCACAGCGACAAACACGATCACCGCCAGAGCCGTGGTGGTTGACAGCGAGCCGGTCGGCGCCTGATAGCCGGGAATGATCACCAGCAGGTTGGATAGGGCGATAAAGATGAACAGGGTCCCGATCAGCGGCAGATAGTGGCGGGCCGGTTTCAGCCCGGCGTCCTTGAGCAGGTCGACCATGGCAATGATAATCATCTCCAGTAATGCCTGCAGCCGGGTATGACGGTCTTGTTGGGCCAGACGCCGTGTCAGCAGCCAGCTTCCCCCGACCAGTACCACCATCAGCACCCAGGTGGTGACAATGGTCAGGTTGAGATTAAACCAGCCATGGCTCCAGAAAATGACGGCATCGGAGCTTAATTGCATGGTGTCCTCCTGCCTGTGTCGGGTTGGTTGACAGTGCGTGATACCACCGGCCGCGCCACGATAAACCCGGCGGTGCAGAGTAACAACCGCCACCATTGATCAGCACTGACCCAGTAAAAGCCCACCAGGGTGATAGCCACCCGAATCAGCATGCTGCCGATAAACCACAGTGCCGGATGCGGCGAAGTGACGGCCCGTTTCACGGTCCACCACAACCCGGCAAAGAAGATCAGGCCGAGGATAAAGCCGACACTGACGGCTAATGCGCCACCCAACCAGTCACTGGTCATCATTGTCCTCCTCTTGCGTCTCCGGCTGATGGTGAATCTGCTGCTCTTCGTGGGAGACCCAGCGCCAGGCCGCCAGACAGCCAAGGCCGATGCCGATGGGCAGCAGCGTCAACGTCCACGATGGGCCGCCTTGCACATGGCGGTCCAGCCAGATGCCCACGGCAATGGCCACCAATGTCGGTATTGCCACGGACCAGCCGACAATGCCGAACAGGCTGAAGCCGCTCCACAGTGGTTGTTGATTGCGGATCTGCTCCGTGCGCTTGCGCTGGGCTTTGCGATCAACGGTTTCGTGAAAGCGCTCCTGATGTGGCTTGCGATCACTCATGGCGATACTCCGCCAGCCGACGGATAAAACCGCTTTCGATTTTAGCGAACAACATGCGCACATTCTGCTCCCGTTCCGTGAGTTGTAAAAATTCTTCGCGGACAATCTGTTGCAGTTCGTCGAGATCATCACTGGCCACGGCATGGCGCACCGACACCGATACCTCCAGACCGGTTTTAACCAGAATGCCGGTATCCGTGGCCACATACCGTTCCACGCCGTCGTCGTGGCGATAGGTGAGAATTCCCGCGCTGATCGGTGTGATACAGTCGCGCCGCCGCGGCAGAAAACCCAGAGCGCCATTAGGAGTCTCAACAACAAGGTGGCCGACGTTGTCATGGCTGGCGAAGATGCGAGACGGCAGTAAAATGCTAAGTTTCATCGTCACCTCCCTGTTGCTTCTCCTGAATGGTCTGCCATTTTTCGCGCGCTTCCTCGATGGTGCCGACCATGTACAGGGCCTGCTCCGGGCAGTCGTCAAACTCACCGGCGAGAATCTGCTGACACCCCTCCAGTGCCTGCTCACGATTGACCAGTTTTCCGCTCATGCCGCTGAACTGCTCGGTGGTGAAGAACGGCTGAGTGAGAAAGCGTTCCAGGCGGCGTGCCTTGGAGACAATGGCCCGATCCTTTTGTGACAACTGTTCAAGGCCGAGCATGGCGATGATATCTTTCATCTCCTCATACTGGGCCAGGGTCTGACGCACCTGGCGGGCGATGGCGTCGTGATGGTGGCCGACAATCGATGGATTGGCCATTTTTGAATTGGACTGCAGCGGGTCGATGGCCGGGTACAGCCCTTCGCTGGCCCGCTTGCGCGACAGGACGACAGACGCGGACAGGTGCGAGAAGGTATGTACTGCCGCCGGATCGGTAAAATCATCCGCCGGTACATACACCGCCTGAATCGAGGTGATCGCTCCGGTCTCGGTGTTGGCAATGCGTTCCTGCAGTTGCGACAGCTCGGTGCTCAGAGTCGGCTGGTAACCGAGACGCGACGGCATCTGGCCCATCAGCCCGGAGATCTCCGAACCGGCTTGGATAAAGCGGAAGATGTTGTCGATGAGCAACAACACGTCGCGGTGCTCATCATCGCGAAAATATTCGGCCATGGTCAGGGCGGCGTGACCCACGCGGAAGCGGCTGCCCGGCGGCTCGTTCATCTGGCCGAAGATCATTGCCATGTTGTCGAGCACGCCAGCTTGTTGCATATCCCGATACAGTTCCTCCCCTTCACGACAGCGTTCGCCAATGCCGCAGAACAGGCTCACCCCTTCATGCTGATGAACCATGTTGTGAATCATTTCGGTGAGTAGCACGGTTTTTCCGACACCGGCGCCGCCGAACAAGCCGGTTTTTCCGCCGCGCTCCAAAGGTGTCAACACATCAATAACCTTAATGCCGGTTTCAAAAACTTCAGGTTCGGTAGAACGTTGACTCAACGGCGGAGACGGTTGGTGGACCGAGCGCCATTGCAGATTCTCGGCAGGCGGTTTACGGTCAATGGGGTTGCCGAACACATCGAACATGCGCGACAGGATGGCGTGGCCCACCGGAGCCTGCAAGGGCGTGCCGTTGTGAGTGACGACCATCTGGCGGGCCAATCCCTGGGTCGGGGTTAAAGCCATGGCTCGCACATGAGAAGCGTCGAGTTGCGAAGCGACTTCGAGGATAATGTTCTCCAGGTCAGGGCAGTGGAGTAACGTGTGGATCTCCGGAAGATGCTCGGGAAAAAACACATCGACAACACTGCCGCGAATCGCAACAACGTGACCTTGGAACGTGGCTTCACTTGCGGTACTGGGGTGTTTATTATCCATGATCCATCCCGCCTTGCGGCGCGTGACTTAAGAGAAAGAACGTCTATGTCTATACTAACGCAGATCGATGAAAAATCCAGTCATTCCCGGTTGTACTACCCTGTTCAAAGCCGCACCAGATCTAACTTTGATGTGCGTGTATCATTAAAATGAAAACTCATTCTATAATCCGACTTTTCTTGACACGGCTTACAATTCTTGATAGTCAGGATGTATACGCGCCGCCTAACAAGAGGTATTATTTACCTTTTTTGTTTAAAATTGGCTGGCCGTTTTCTGATTATCCGTATGATGCCGGATGGTTAGGATGAAAAGGTCGAACGATCATTCTTTGGCTTGATAATAGAGTTCTATTATATTAATATATATGATTATTTGTTCTGCCTGTGGGCAGTTTAGGTAGAAGTTCGTTGTCACTTTTAATTCAACTAGAGGAGAAACAACATGAAAAAAATGATCGTTCTGATGGCTACTGCTGCATTTATCGGTGGCCTGTGCTCTGCTGCTTTCGCCAGCGTCGATGGCGAAGTTGTTAAAGTTCGCGGTAGCAAAGTAACAGTAGAAGTTTCCCGCTCTGACGCTAAAAAAATCTCCAAAGGCGACAAAGTTGAGATGGATATCGAAAAAGGCGCTGCTGCCGCACCTTCCGGCGGCAACGATATGCTGACTGGTTGCTAAGAATTTCATACTCTTAGCTTGCATCTAGGGACCCTCATCCCCAGTGAGGGTCTTTTTTACACGCACATCCATAGGATATCACAATGAATCGACTTAGAAGTATCAGCCTTTCGCTGCTGATCGTGCTGCTCAGCGCCACCTGCGTCTTCGCCATTGGCGCCGGCGTTGGTCGTGACGGCACCATCGCAGCCACCAAAGGCAAAGCCAAGACCCTGGCAGAGCTGATCGAGATGTATGACTCGACCGCCTGCATCGACTGTCACGAAGAGATTCACGACGACTGGGCGGCATCTCCCCACGCTCGTCCCATGTACGGCACCGGCCGCACCGCTGCCACCATGATCACCGCTATGAAAAACGGTTTCATGTCCTGGGCGTACTCCGGTGTTAATGGTCCGGAAGACGTTAAGGTTGAGCACCTGATGGGCTGCGCCAAGTGCCACCTGCCGCAACTGGCTGACGCCGAAGACAGCGTTGCCGTTGAGCTGGTTGAAACTCTCAACAGCTGGTACGATGCCGCCAAAGCCGGCAAAGCTGACGAGCGCGCCAAGTACGAGGAAACTCTGCTGGCCCTCAACATCAACTGCCTGATCTGTCACAACCGCATGGCCATCACTCACAAGTGGACCGACGGTTATCCGCAAAGCGATACCGTTTATGGCTTCAACGAAGGTGAGCACGAAGACGAGCACTTCACCAAAATGAAGGTCAGCCCGATCATGAACGAGTCGATCTTCTGTGGTCAGTGCCACGGTCTCGGCCCCAACTTCGAGCTGGAAAACCCCACCCAGTGCGCCACCCTGTACGGCAGCTACCTGTGGTCTTACACCGCTGAAGGTGGCCACGAGCGTTGCCAGGAATGCCACATGGAGAAATCCGGCCTGGGTCACAAGATCCTGAGCTACAGCGATCCCACCATGCAGGAAATGGCTGTTGACTTCGACGTCGAAGCCTTTGCCACCCGCTGGCGTGATGGCAGCAAGCTGACTCCGAAAACCGTCCTGAAAGTGAAAATGACCAACCGTGCCGGCCACGCAATCCCTGATGGCTGACCGACCCCTAACCGACTGGTTCTGTCGGTACGTGCAACAACTGAAGAAGAAGGGGAAATTTTCACCAAAGACATCATCTACATGCCGACGCCTCAGCAGTTCGGTCGCAGCGACATCATGGGTCGTGGACCTTACGAAAAGAGCGGCATCATCGAAGACACCTGTCTTCCTCCAGGAAAAGAAGTTGAAGAGCGTTTCGACATCTTCTTCCCCACGGATGACGTAAAAAATGCTGCCGGCAAAATGGTACGAGAAACTCTCGAGCGCGAGATGGACGTCACCGTTGAGCTGTGGTACCTGCCTTTCGGCAACAAGCGGACTTCTGCTCAATTGTGGAAAGAGTGGGAAGAAACTATCACGATCAAGTCAGATGGTCTTGGTAGCCCGCGCTAAAAGGCGCTAAAGCAACACTTAAAAGCCCCTGCAGAGATTTCTGCGGGGGCTTTTTTGTTTACGGGCCTCTTTGATGCGGCAGAGGCGGAGATTATGACCATCTGTGGTTCCTGTTCTTGAACGAATTGCTCTGGCAGACATCTTCCGTTCGCAATGTTGGTACCCACATGACGTGGGCTTCCGCGCCCACACGTCGGCTCCCTTTTGCGTCGACAAAAGGGAGGCAAAATCGACTCCCGACCATTGCACCCTTGCGGGTTCCCTCTCTCCATTCTCTTACATCGCGATGTCGGCAAAACTCGCTACCGCTCAGACAGGTTGCCGACAAACATCGCGCTGACGTTCATTGCGTTCGGTGCTGCTGAACGGGAGAGCTTAGTTGCTAAATAACACACTTCTGTAGGGTGGGCACTGCCCACCCGCTTTACACGTACCACGGAAGGAATAGAGAGAGACATGAGCATGTTATCAACGTTTTACGCCAAAAATGATGCGTTGCACGATTCGTCGACCTAAAGGGCGGCGAGCCGAATCCGTGAAGCATCACGGAAACAGATGCATTGTCGGTTAATCCAGGTCCAGGAGGTGTTCAAGCTGGCTTTTGCATACTTTTGAGCGGCCTGTCAAAAGTATGTCGGCTGCCGGGACGAAACCCGGCGACCTTGACTTTAATCTTGATCTTTAGTGGTTCGCTATACGGAACTGATCGCGCTGGCAAACTTCATCCGCTCGTAATGTTGGTACCCACGTGACTTGGGCTTCCGCGCCCACACCTCGGGCCACATTTTGCGTCGACAAAAGTGGCGCAAAATCGACTCCCGACCATTGCACCCTTGCGGGTTCCCTCTCTCCATTCTCTTACATCGCGATGTCGGCAAAACTCGCTACCGCTCAGACAGGTTGCCGACAAACATCGCGCTGACGTTCATTGCGTTCGGTGCTGCTGAACGGGAGAGCTTAGTTGCTAAATAACACACTTCAGTAGGGTGGGCACTGCCCACCCGCTTTACACGTACCACGGAAGGAATAGAGAGAGACATGAGCATGTTATCAACGTTTTACATCAAAGGTGATGCGTTGCAGAATTTGCCGACCTAAAGGGCGGCGAGCCGAATCCGTGAAGCATCACGGAAACAGACGCATTGTCGGTTGATCCAGGTTCAGGAGGTGTTCAAGCTGGCTTTTGCATACTTTTGAGCGGCCTGTCAAAAGTATGTCGGCTGCCGGGACGAAACCCGGCGACCTTGACTTTAATCTTGATCTTTAGTGGTTCGCTATACGGAACTGATCGCGCTGGCAAACTTCATCCGCTCGTAATGTTGGTACCCACGTGACTTGGGCTTCCGCGCCCACACCTCGGGCCACATTTTGCGTCGACAAAAGTGGCGCAAAATCGACTCCCGACCATTGCACCCTACGGGTTCCCTCTCTCCATTCTCTTACACCGCGATGTCGGCAAAACTCGCTAGCGCTCAAACAGGTTGCCGACAAACATCGCGCTGACGTTCATTTCGTTCGGTGCTGCTGAACGGGAGAGCTTGGCTGCTAAATAACAAACTCTGGCAGGGTAGGCATTGCCCACCCGTTTTATCGGTACCACGGAAGAAATGGAGCGAGACATCATATTGTTATCAACGTTTTACGTCAAAGGTGATGCGTTGCAGAATTTGCCGACCTAAAGGGCGGCGAGCCGAATCCGTGAAGCATCACGGAAACAGATGCATTGTCGGTGAGTCCAGGTTCAGGAGGTGTTCAAGCTGGCTTTTGCATACTTTTGAGCGGCTAGTCAAAAGTATGTCGGCTGCCGGGACGAAACCCGGCGACCTTGACTTTGACTTTGACTTTGACTTTGACTTTGATCTTGCTCTTCGGTGGTTCGAAATCCGAAACGGACAGCTCTGGCAAACTTCATCTGTCCGCGATGGTGACGCCCACATGACGCGGGCTGCCGCGCTCGCACGTCAGCCCCCTTTTGTGTCGACAAAAGAGACGTAAAATCGACTCCCATCATTGCGCAGAATGGAAATAATCGTACACAGCCTGTGCCACACTATCCGGCACGCCTGGAACCTGTTGCAACTCTTGCAACGACGCTTTTTTCACCTTGGTCACACTGCCGCAATGCTTGAGCAATGCTTTGCGCCGCCCCGGTCCAACCCCAGGAATTTTATCCAATTCCGATTCCAAGGTCGCCTTATTGCGCAACTTACGATGGTGAGTAATAGCAAAACGATGCGCTTCGTCCCGCAGCCGTTCAAGCATAAACAGCGCTGGCGACCCCTGGCGTAACACAACGGGATTTTTTCGCCCGGGGCGGAAGAATCGCTCCTCGCTGCGTTCAACGGCATGCCCACGCACATTGCGTTTCACACGGCTCTTGGCAATAGACACCAGGTCAATGCGGGAATGCAGGTTGAGTGTGGTCAAAACATCGTCCACCATGGCCAGTTGCCCTTTACCGCCATCGATCAGCACCATATCGGGCAGATCCTGCTCTTCGATGCCACGCGACAATCGGCGGGTCAGGACCTCATGCAATGAGGCAAAGTCATCAGCGCCTTCCACGGTTTTAATGCGATAATGGCGGTACGCGGCTTTATCGGGTTCACCATCGGTGGTCACCACCATACTACCAACACTGTACTGACCCTGAACATTAGAGATATCGTAACACTCCATCCGTTGCGGCAGCCGGGACAGCCCCAACGACTTCTGAATATCTTCAAGAACTGCGGTGCGGGCATCACGGCGGTCACCTCGCTCACGATAGCTTTCTGTGGCATTTTTATTAGCCAGTTCGAGCAACTCACTGCGTGCCCCGCGCTTGGGCACCTGCAGATGCACTTTACTGCCGCGCCGCTCACTGAGCCACAACTGTAACGTCTCGGCACTGCTGGGCAACAACGGCAGCAGCACCTTCGGCGGAATCAGCGTATCGCGACCGTAGTATTGCTGAAGAAATCCGGCCAGAAGTTCATCTTCGTCCAGGGTCCAGCTTAAAAGATAACTGCGCCGCCCCACCAGTCGACCGGCACGGACAAACAGCAGGCACACTTCCACTTCGCCGCCTTCGCGATGCAGCCCGACAACATCGCTATCGGTCCCGTCGGCACTGACCACTTTCTGTTGCTCAATGGTCTGCTCCATGGCCCGAATCTGGTCACGCAACCGCGCGGCTTCTTCGTAATTCATCTCTTGAGCGGCCTGAGCCATCTTGTCGCGCAGCATGTTAATCACATCATCATGACGCCCGGAGAGGAAGGCAATGACTGTATCGACCAGTTTGCGATAGTCCTCCTGACTGATCTTGCCATGACAGGGCGCACTGCACTGACCGATCTGATAAAACAGGCAGGGCCGATCACGACGTCGGCACTGCTGCCAGCGGTGATGACGCAACGGAAAGATCCGATACAACTCCTTGAGGGTTTCCTTTAAGGCTCCGGCGGAGGAATAAGGCCCGAAATACAGGGCTCCATCCCGCTTGACCCGGCGGACAATCTGAATACCGGGAAACGGCTCGGTGATGTCAATACGTAGCGACACATAGGTTTTATCATCGCGCAAATTGATGTTGTAACGGGGTTTATGTTTCTTGATCAGAGTGTTTTCAAGAATCAGTGCCTCTTTTTCCGTGTCGGTGACAATCGTTTCGACCCGCACCACCCGGCGCAATAAAAACTGAACATGGGCGCGCGTGTCTTCACCGCGCACATAGTTACGCAACCGAGCACGCAAATTACGCGCCTTACCGACATAAAGTACCCGGCCATCTTCGCCAAACATCAGATAGACGCCGGGGCGAGTGGCAACCAGAGACAGATCAAGATCGTGAATGGAGTCCATGAGCCTTCCAGGGAAAAGAAACGGTGTCCTGACGTTAGCAACCCCGTCTGAAGCTGTCAACCTGCGGGATCAGCTCACCCGGCCCGAAACATGTAAACGTTTTTTCTGGTCTTGACTTGCCATGTTGGTATAATCACGTTTTACATTGATTCTGTATTAACAGATGTTTGGACGCAACCTGTTGGAATAGCACCACTCAGTTTTTTCCGACAGTGAAGACCTTTTGTCCCTCTGTTAATCATGAAGATACAAGGAGTTACCGTATGAACGGGCTGTGGGAATCGATTTTCCGTTCCAAGACAGATGAGGAAACCTTAGCCGGTTTTCTAGCCAAAATCCCGGTATTTACCGAACTGGGTAAACGTGACCTGAACTACCTGGAAAACCTGGTCCACGTCCGCAACTACAAAGCCCACGAAACGGTTTTTGAGCAGGGCGATCCCGGTTCCGGTCTGTATATCATCCGCAGTGGGAATGTGGCGATTTTCACCCGCGATAATTACGACCGCGAAGAGGAACTGGCACTACTCGGCCCCGGCGATTTTTTTGGCGAAACCACTCTGGCCTCTCCGGCACCACGGACCGTCTCAGCACGAACCACGGAATCCTGTGAACTGCTGGGGCTGTTTCGCTCGGACCTGTTGGCAACGTCGGACAAGCATCCAGAGATCGCCAACCGCATCCTGTTCGGACTGACAAAAATGATCAGCGAACGTCTGCAAACAGCAACGTTCCAACTGCGCAACCTGCAACAGCGCCTTGAAGAGAAGGAATCTCCCCAGTCATGACCGTCATGACGGAGTCGGGTTTATGAGCCTCAACAAAGCACATTTTCTGCTGTTTTATCTGACCATGACGGCAGCAATTGCCAGCGGTCTGGCCATCTTTTCGTCGGCTTCGACCATCACGGTGCTGCTGCGTTCTGCGGCCTCCGGACTGTTTGTCCCCCTGCTGCTGTCGTTGATCGCCGCCTTCCTGCTCGACCCGCTGGTCAATGCCATGGAAAAACGCCACATCCCGCGCACCCGGGCGATTTTCAGTGTATTTTTCATGATTTCGGCAACACTGCTATTGCTCGGCAGTTGGCTGATTCCCTATACGCAGAACATGTGGGACTCCCTGCTGTCCGACTTTCCCCGTTACACGTCACAACTGATCACCTATCTGCGCGAGGCACAAGCGTCCTGGCAGAGTCGTTTCCCCTTTTTGGAACAATACGACCTGACCCAGACCGTGCGGACCACGGCAGAGCAGGTACTATCCTTCATTCTGGTGCAAACGCCGAAATCCGCTTTAAAGCTGGGCAGCTTGATGATCCTAGTGCCGATCTTCTCTTTTTTCTTTTTACGCGACGGCACCACCATCATGCGCGGGCTGACCTCTCTGGCTCCCAACCGCTATTTTGAGATGGCCCATGACCTGTCGTTTCTGGTCAGCCGCCAGATGGCCCACTTTGTTCGTGGCCGCATTATCGAGGCAGCGATCATCGGCATTGTCGTGGCTACCGGACTCAGCCTGACCGATATCCGCTATGCACCACTACTTGGACTGTTTGCCGGAATCACCAATCTGATCCCCTATATCGGCCCAATTGTCGGCATGATCCCCGGCATCCTTATTGCCGCCGTCGACCTTGGTCTCGGCGGACAATTCTGGTGGATCGTTATCCTCTACATCCTCATTGCCCAGGTGATTCTCGACAACTTTATTCTGATTCCGATTTTGATCTCACGCGTGGCCAACCTGCATCCGGTGCTGGTGATTCTAGCCATCGTCATGGGCGGAAAGCTCTACGGAGTACTCGGTATGATCATCGGCGTACCCATTGCCAGCGCCTTTAAAATCGCCTTTATTGAGATCCGTCACTACCGCCGCGCCTTTGCCCTGCCGGAAACCGGCGGTGAGCGCCATTCATCGCCGTAGCGACGGCATCAGAACACGAAGAGGATAGGACGGCTGTGATGAAGCTGATGAAAAGTTTGCGTTTGCGATGGAAAATGCTGGTGGTGGTTCTGCCGCTGGTACTTATTCCGTTGATCGTTGTCGGCGGCATTGTCAGCTACACCTCTGTCGATCTGGCCCGCCAGGGCATCAACAAGGCCAGCATGGACGATCTCGAACACATGGCGGCCTTTACCCGCCACTTGCTCGAATCCCATCATCAGCAGTTTCAGGTCTACCAGAAGGAACGTAAAGACGACTTCATCACCGACTTAAAAACCCTGGCCAAGATCGCAGAAAACATGGTGGCCGCCGAACAGCGGTTAGTGGAAAACGGCGAGATTACCCTCAAAGTTGCTCAACAACGTGTCCGCAAGCAACTCAAACAGGTCAATATCGGCGAAACAGGCTATCTTTACGCCCTGACCAGCGACGGCACTCTGCAGGTACATGTAGCCCGCGAACAGGAAAACATTCTCAACGAACAGGACGGTGACGGTCGCTTTTTCATCCGTCAGATGGTCGAAACCGCCAAGGCCACGGAACCGGGAGAACTTAACCTGATCCGCTATCCGTGGCGCAATGAAGCTCTCGGCGACACATTGTTCCGCGAAAAGCTCGCCGCTTATCTGTATTTTCCCCAATGGGACTGGGTCATTGCCGCAGCCGGTTACATCTCGGAAAGCTACACCGACATGATGTTCGAGCAGCAGGCCCTCAACGACCTCAAAGAAAAAATCAAGCAAAAGAAAGTCGGATTAACCGGCTATATCTTCTGCATGAACAGCAAGGGGACCTTTACCATTCATCCTCAGGATGAGGGGCAAAACTTTATCGACATCCGCGACCGCAGCGGCCACGAATTCATCCGCGAGATGTGTGAAAAAAAACAGGGTTGGATCCGCTACCCGTGGGGCGACGAAGGCGCAGCACGGATGAAAATTGTCCGCTACGAATACTTTGAACCGTGGGATTGGATCGTCGCCGTCGGCTGCTATGAAGATGAATTTTACGAAGCCGCCAACACCATCAGTTGGAACAGCGCCAAATTGACGTTGGCCGTCACCTTGCTCACCAGCCTGATCTGTGTGTTGCTGGTCAGCTACGCTTCCAAAGTGTTCACTGATCCGATTCGCGAGATGATCCGTGTCATTCGCCGCGTTAAAAAAGGTCATCTTGACGAACAGATGGATATCGATAGCAACGATGAACTCGGAGAGCTGGCTCACACCTTCAACCGCATGACCGAAATCATCACCCAGAACCAGGAAATGCAGGCCAGTCTGGCTCAGCACGGCAAGATGGCCTCTCTCGGTGTGTTGTCCTCCGGCGTCGCCCATGAGATCAACAACCCACTTGGTGTCATCCTCGGCTATGCCGGTTATATCGAAAACAAGATCGGCGAAAAAGATCCAAACTACCATTACATTCACGAAATCAAGCGCGAGAGCAAACGCTGCCGCAAAATCGTTCAGGATCTGCTCAGCTATGCCCGCACCCCGCAATCGGTGCTGGAAAAAACCGACATCAACGCCTTGCTTGATCAGATTGTCGATTTCGCCGCCAACCATACTGATATGCACCACGTCACCATCGTCAAAAATCTCAGCCCCGGCCTGCCTGAGCTGAACATTGATGGCGACCAGATGCGCCAGGTGGCCATCAATCTGATTCTCAATGCCGGTGGCGCCATCAAAGACCATGGCCGCCTCGAGGTAGAAACACGCCGTGACAACGAAGACATTCTGATCATTTTTCGCGACAGCGGCGTTGGTATTGAGCAGGAGATCCTCGAGCGGATTTTTGAGCCCTTTTTCACCACCAAAGAGAAGGGAACCGGACTGGGCCTGGCGATCTCCAAACAGATTATTGAACAGCATCACGGCAGCATTCACATGACCAGCACCCCTGGCGTGGGCACGACGGTCACAGTGCGCCTGCCGCAGGACAGTGAGGAGTACCTGTTATGAGTGGAGGACAACGTGTCCTGTTGATCGACAACGAAGAGGGGCTATGCCGCATGATGGAAGCGGTCCTCAAGGACAGTGGCTATCAGGTCAAATCCTACACCCGCTCCTTTGAAGCCGTCGAAGATTTTGAAGCCGAAACCTATGATCTGGTAATCAGCGACATTAAGATGCCCGGTATGGACGGTTTGGAAGTGCTGCAAAAGATTCGCAGCAAAGACCAGCGTGTTCCCGTTATCATGATCACCGCTTATGCCACGGTGGAAACCTCAATCCAGGCGTTGCGTAAAGGCGCCTACGACATGCTTACCAAACCGTTCGAACCCGAAGAGCTGTTGTACCGGGTCAAAAACGCCCTTAATCACACCCTGTTGGCAGAAGAGAATCAGGAACTGAAGAAAGAACTGTCCGACAAGTTCTCCTTCGACAATATCATCGGGGCCTCCTCCGGCCTCAAATCGGTGCTGGAAACGGTCAAGAAGGTTGCGGTTCGCGACACCTCGGTCCTGATCACCGGCGAATCTGGGACCGGCAAAGAGCTGATTGCCCAGGCCATCCATCATAACTCGCCACGCCGCAACCAGCGTTTCATGGCCATCAACTGCGGCGCGCTACCCGAATCGGTACTGGAAAGCGAACTGTTCGGCTACAAAAAAGGAGCATTCACCGGTGCCGGCAGTGACCGCAAAGGCATTCTCGAAACCGCCGACGGCGGGACCCTGTTTCTCGATGAGATCGGCAACCTGCCGATGAATGTGCAGAAAACCCTGCTGCGTTTTCTTCAAGAACAGGAGTTCATGCGCATCGGCGACACCAAACCGATCAAGGTTGATGTACGGGTGATCTCCGCCACCAACGCCGACCTACAGGAAGAGATGGACGAAGGGCGCTATCGCGAGGACCTGTTCTACCGTCTCAATGTCGTCAACATCCATTTGCCGCCGCTGCGCGAACGCACCGCAGATCTGCCTCTGCTGGCCGCCCATTTCATCCGCCAGCAAAACAAGAAATTCGGCACCAGCGTCCAGGGGCTCACCCCCGAGGCCATGCAGCTCTTGTGCGCCTACGACTGGCCCGGCAATATCCGCCAGATGGAAAATGTGGTTGAAGCGTGCATGACGCTGGAGAGTGCCGACCTCATCAGTTTATCGGTACTGTCGCAGTTCATCACAGTCGATGCCACCAATCAGACCACTCCGGCCCCAACCTCCTCGGAAGACTACGCCCAGGCACTGGGGGAATTTGAAACCAACTATCTGATCAATCTGCTCAACTCCACCGGAGGCAATGTCGAAGAAGCCGCCCGCCAGGCAGGCATGAACATGGCCACTATTTATCGCAAGCTGAAGAAATATCAGATTCGCAAAGAAGACTATTTACCTCGATAGATTTTTGCAAAAATGCAAAAAAAAACCGCCACGCCCACCAGCTCCCTCCAGAGAAAAACAAAACATCCTTGAGAAAACGGTAACTTAAAGAATAAATCAAAAAAAAGGCACGCAGCTTGCTAAACGTATACACAACGTTAACTCGTTCTGCAGGATTCGTGTGATGCGCGATAAAACCGTTTGCCCATTTTTCAGAAAAGATGAAGACATCTGCGATGTGGGCTGTGAATACATGTCGAACCACGACATCAAAACCATTATCACTTACTGCACCGACAAATACGATCAGTGCATCAAATACGGCGAACTAAGCGAGAGATTTCCCGGAATGCTGCCGAAAGAGGCAGCCTTTCAATCTCATACCAATGGAATGAATAAGGAGAAGATCATGGCAAACGAATCACAAAATCTGTCACTGCAAGACACCACTGCAAACCCTGCACCGCTGGGCCTGCTCGGCTTCGGCATGACCACTGTCCTTCTGAATCTGCACAACGCAGGCTTCTTTCCCCTTGATGCCATGATTCTCGGCATGGGCATTTTCTACGGCGGCCTTGGACAAATCCTCGTCGGCATTATGGAATGGAAAAAGAACAACACCTTCGGTGCCACCGCATTCACCTCTTACGGTCTGTTCTGGCTGACATTGGTTGCCCTGATTCTGCTGCCGAAAACCGGCGTTGTTGAAGCATCCTCTCCCTTTGCTATGGGTTGCTACCTGAGCATGTGGGGCCTGTTCAGCGCATTCCTGTTCCTCGGCACCTTCCGTCTCAGCCGTGCACTTCAGGTGGTCTTTGGTTCTCTGGTTCTGCTGTTTGCCCTGCTGGCCGCTGCCGACTTCACCGGAAACCATGCCCTGAAAGTGATTGCCGGTTATGAAGGGATCTTCTGCGGTCTGTCTGCTTTCTACACCGGTCTGGCTCAGGTCATGAACGAAGTGTTTGATCGTGAAGTTGCCCCTCTTGGTGCCGTTGTCATCAAGAAGTAGTTCTGTACCGCAAGCGTGAAAGACATAACAGCGTTTTCATTCTTGCAATTATGCTGAACTATGTTATGCCCGTTTTGCAAAATTGCAAAACGGGCATAACTGTTTTAACCACTCAATGTTGCGCCTTTTTCTCACACCGTTCCCCACAAAGGAACAATGTGTTCCAAGTTATTTGCAGGCGTGCAAATCACTTATCGGACGACGACACTCTGAAACGAACACAGCTAAAGGAAATTCTTCTTAAAAAACAGAACCTTGTTTGTTTTTTGCTGCAAAAAGAAATTCTTGGCATATCCTCTGCATTCTAATATCATTAAAACATGACGGTACCCCCACGTTACCCACACTCCCGCCGCACCCACACCAACCGCGCCGGGAACAACGTGAATTGCTCTACCAAAGCAATCGGCATCGTCAGGCGTTATTGCAAAACAACCCATACCCATACCAAACCACATAACGCCGGATTTTCAAAAAGCCACCCCGCCCGGGTGGCTTTTTGCTTTGGTGATATTTGCTAATGGGCGGTTTTCCCATGACAATTTGCAGCCGGTATGGTTAAATGTGGGCCATTTTCATTGAAGAAAAAAACATACAAGGAGTACAACTGACATGTATACCTGTTCTGACCTGAAAAAAGGTCTTAAATTGATGATCGACGGTGAGCCTCATGTCATTGCCGGTTTCGACTTCACCAAGCCCGGCAAAGGCCAGGCTCTGTATAAATGCAAGTTACGCAACATGATTACCGGCGCTCTATTTGACCGCACCTACCGCAGCGGTGAGAACTTTGAGCCCGCCCCCCTGGAAGAGCGCGACATGCAGTACCTGTATCAGGATGAGACCGGTTACGTGTTTATGGATAACAAAACCTACGAGCAGATCTCCCTTCGCGAGGAAACTCTCGGTGACGATCGCTACTTTCTGGTCGACAACATGGAAGTCAAAATTCTCATGTTCGGCGAATTGGGCATCGGCATCACGCTGCCCAACTTTGTTACTCTGCGCGTCACCATGGCTGAGCCGTGGGTTAAAGGCGATACAGCCGCTGGCAACAACAAACCGGCCACGGTCGAAACCGGATACAACCTGCAGGTTCCCTCTTTTGTTGAAGAAGGCATTCTGATTCAGATCGATACACGCACCGGTGAATACGTGACCCGCGTTAAGGAATAGATCATGAGCGACCCAAACTGGGGTCTGCTGAAAAAGAAACACCGCTTAAACGAACGCGCCCGGATGATGCAAACCATCCGGGCGTTTTTCGTCGCGCAGGAGTTTCTTGAGGTGGACACCCCGTACCGCATCCCCTGCAATGCTCCTGAAGCGCATATTGATCCGGTCACCAGCAGCGGCCAGGTTTTGCACACATCCCCAGAACTGTGCATGAAACGACTCCTGGCCGCCGGCTATGAACGCATTTTTCAACTTTGCCATTGCTGGCGCGCCGAAGAGCGTGGGCAACGCCATCTTGGCGAATTCACCATGCTGGAATGGTATCGCGCCGAGGCCGATTACACCGACCTGATGGAGGACTGTGAAGGACTGCTGCGCGCGCTGTGCCCACAAGGGACACTCAGCTATCAAGGGATGTCGATCACGCTTCAAGACCCTTTTGAACGTCTGACACTCAGTGACGCATTTGACCGTTACGCCCCCATGTCACTGACTGAAGCAATTGACAACACGTGCTTTGATGAAATTTACACTCAACACATCGAACCCAACCTCGGAAAGCACCAGCCAACCTTCATCACCCATTACCCGGCTGACATGGCCGCCCTGGCCCGACTGTGTCCCGAAGATCCCGACCATGCCGAACGCTTTGAGCTGTACATCGCCGGGATGGAGCTGGCCAATGCGTTTAGTGAACTGAATGATCCGGCTGAACAGCGCCAGCGATTCGTTGCCGAGCAGGCGCTGCGTGAGCAGATGGGCAAAGCGCCGTCACCTTTGCCAGAGCCGTTTTTACAGGAACTGGAACATCTGCCGCCATCGGCAGGGATTGCCTTAGGGATTGACCGCTTGGCCATGCTGCTGACGGACAGTACAACCATTGATGGGGTGGTGGCGTTTACGCCGGAGATGCTGTAGGGAAAGGGATCTCAACGGAAGCAGTGAGACACGGAGAAAACAAGAGGCCAGTCACCCGTTGTCCGATACGACAGAACGACACCTTGACCGGTTATCCTCTCTGATTAATTTCAATACCCATGGGGTGGGTAAAGCCCGGCAATCCTGCCTATATAATCTTGAACTTCAGTGGTTCGTCATTCGGAGCTGATCGCTCTAGTGAACTTCATCCATTCGCGATGGTGGTACCCACATGACGCGGGCTATCACTCAAACAGGTTGCCGACGAGCATTGCACTGCCGTTCGGCGCTGCTGAACGGGAGAGCTTGGCTGCTCAATAACACACGATTGCAGGGCGAGCACCGTCCCGCCCGTTTGATCGGTGCCACACCAGAGATAGAGCGCGACTTAAGATTGTTATCAACATTTTACGCCAGAGATGATGAGTTGCACGTTTCGCCGACCTAAAGGGCGGCGAGCCGGATCTACAAAGCATCACGGAAACAGACACAGTGTCGGTTGATCTGAGGTTCAGGAGGTGTTCCAGCTGGTTTTTGCATCCTTTTGAGCGGCCAGTCAAAAGGATGTCGGCTGCCGGGACGAAACCCGGCGGTTTTGACTTTGCTCTTCAGTGGTTCGTCATTTGAAACGAATCGCACCGGCGAACTTCATCCGTTCGCAATGTTGGTACCCACATGACGCGGGCTTCCGCGCCCGCACGTCGGGGCACTTTTGCGTCGACAAAAGTACCGCAAAATCGACTCCCGTCATTGCACCCTATCGGGTTCCCTCTCTCCATTCTCTTACATCGCAATGTCGGCAAAACTCGCTACCGCTCAAACAGGTTGCCGACAACCATTGCGCTGACGTTCATTGCTTTCGGTGCTGCTGAACGGGAGAGCTTGGCTGCTCAATAACACACGACTGCAGGGCGGGCACCGGCCCGCCCGTTTGATCGGTGCCACACCAGAGATAGAGCGCGACTTAAGATTGTTATCAACGTTTTACGCCAAAGCTGATGAGTTGCATGATTTGCCGAGCTAAAGGGCGGCGAGCCGAATCCGTGAAGCAAAACGGAAATAGCCCCATTGTCGGTTGATCCAGGTTCAGGAGGTGTTCCAGCTGGTTTTTGCATACTTTTGAGCGGCCAGTCAAAAGGATGTCGCCTGCCGGGGCGAATCCCGGCGACCTTGACTTTAATCTTGATCTTCAGTGGTTCGTCACTCGAAACTGACAGTACCGGCGAACTTCATCCGTTCGCGAAGGTGGTACCCACATGACGCGGGCTTCCGCGCCCGCACGTCGGGGCACTTTTGCGTCGACAAAAGTACCGCAAAATCGACTCCCGTCATTGCACCCTATCGGGTTCCCTCTCTCCATTCTCTTACATCGCAATGTCGGCAAAACTCGCTACCGCTCAAACAGGTTGCCGACAACCATTGCGCTGACGTTCATTGCTTTCGGTGCTGCTGAACGGGAGAGCTTGGCTGCTCAATAACACACGACTGCAGGGCGGGCACCGGCCCGCCCGTTTGATCGGTGCCACACCAGAGATAGAGCGCGACTTAAGATTGTTATCAACGTTTTACGCCAAAGCTGATGAGTTGCATGATTTGCCGAGCTAAAGGGCGGCGAGCCGAATCCGTGAAGCAAAACGGAAATAGCCCCATTGTCGGTTGATCCAGGTTCAGGAGGTGTTCCAGCTGGTTTTTGCATACTTTTGAGCGGCCAGTCAAAAGGATGTCGGCTGCCGGGACGAAACCCGGCGGTGTTGACTGTGATCTTGACCTCCAGTGGTTTGCAACTTGAAACGAATCGCACCAGCGAACTTCATCCGCTCGCAATGGTGGTACCCACATGACGCGGGCTTCCGCACCCGCGCGCCAGGAAACTCTTGGCGGTAAATAACTATATTTTTATTTCCCCAGCAACTGCTCCATGATCGCCATGGCAGCCTTACGGCCATCGGCCGCCGCCGTCACCACCAAATCAGCACCGCGACAGCAATCGCCGCCGGCAAAAATTTTACCGTTACCGGTTTGTCCGCTCTCGGCATCGGTCTGAATCTCATGCCATTGATTGGCTTTGACGCCTAACGTCTCCAGCGCATCGTTTTCCGCCACGTCAAAGCCGAGAGCCAGAATGATAATATCTGCGGCCACACAGTGCTCGCTGCCGTCAATTTCCCGCACCCGCTGGCGACCGTCTTCTCCGGGTTCCCCCAACTCAGTGCGCACGGCATCCACGCCGATGATTTTGCCGTTGTCATCGACAACAATGGCGTGAGGAGTTTCATTGAATAAAAACTCGACCCCTTCCTCCACGGCATTACGATACTCTTTGACACTGCCGGGCATGTTGGCCTGGTCACGGCGGTAGAGGCAAGTGACGTTCTTGGCCTGCTCACGAATGGCCGTGCGCACACAGTCCATGGCCGTATCACCGCCACCGATAACAATGACATTGCGCTCGGCAACATTGAACCGCGCATCCCATTCCTGGCCGTAAAGACGCTGTTGCACCTGGGTCAGGTAATCCATGGCGTAAAACACCTGATCGCTGTTTTCGTGGTCGAGACGGGCGCTTTTGCCTTCGGTGGCACCAGTGCCGAGGAACACGGCATCGTACTGATCGTGCAACTCCTGCAACGTGATATCTTCGCCAACCGCACAGTTGAGGCGGAGCACCAATCCAGCCCTCTTGAGCATCTTGAAACGTCGCTCAACAATGCCTTTTTCCAGTTTGAAACCGGGAATGCCATAGGTCAGCAGTCCGCCGGGCTTGGAAGCTCGTTCGAACATTTCGACTTCAATACCGGCACGCAGCAGGAAATGGGCGCAGGACATTCCCGCCGGACCGGAGCCGACCACGGCTACCTTTTTATCGCGGATGACGCCGGGAAACGGAATTTCCAGCCCTTCCTTCAAAGCCAGATCGGTAATCGAGGCCTCAATAGCACCAATGGTGATCGCCCCGTAGCCGTCATCCAGAGTACAGGCCCCTTCACACAGGTTGGCCTGGGGACACACCCGACCAAGCACCTCGGGAAACGGGGAGGTTTCGTTGGACAAACGAAAGGCCTTTTCCAGATCATGCTCAGCAATGGCCTGCAACCATTGGGGGATGGCATTATTCAACGGACAGCCGATGACAGTGCAGAACGGGTCACCGCATTGCACACAGCGTTCAGCCTGCAACGCCACTTTTTTCGCGGTATAGAGGGTATAGATTTCGCCGAAATCCAGAATCCTCTCGCTGACTTCGCTTTTGACCGGTTCGGTTCGTGATGTCTGAATAAAACTCTGCATAGTCCGCTCCTAATCCCCCTCTTTCGGATTGAGGGGTGCCTTCATATCTTTAGGCACCACCATCCAGAAATACGCCAGTTCTTCACGGAAATTATCCAGCACGTAGCGCGCCAGAGGGCTACGGGTGCGATTGTGGTAACTGGTAAGAATCTGCTTGAGATAAAGTTTGCCTTCATTGTCATCATCAACGTCGATGCGCCGTGCCTCAACCAGTTCCTGATTCAGCTTGTCGATAAAGTTCTTGTTGCGATCGTAGACGAAGGCTGCGCCGCCGGTCATCCCTGCACCGAAATTGATGCCGGTTTCACCGAGAATCACCACGGTACCGCCGGTCATGTATTCACAGGCATGGTCACCACTGCCTTCCACCACGGCCAGAGCGCCGGAGTTGCGCACGCCAAAACGTTCGCCAGCAGTTCCGGCGACAAATAACTTACCGCCAGTGGCACCATAAAGGCAGGTGTTGCCAACTGCCGACATGCCCGGCTTGTATTCGGGCGGCACCACGCTGATCAAGCCGGCGTGCATCCCTTTACCGACATAGTCATTGGCCACGCCGTCGACATGAATCGTCAGACCATTGGCAAGAAACGCCCCGAGGGATTGGCCAGCCACACCGGTGAGCTTGACGGTGATGGTATCTTTGGACAGTCCTTCATCGCCATAATAGCGGGCAATCTCACCACTGATCATAGTGCCGAAGCTGCGGCAGGTATTGATGATATCGCGCTCAACGACAATCTCTTCCTTGGGATTTTTCAGGCTGGAATAGACCTCTTTGAGGACATCTTTTTCAAAGGCGTTGTCATCGAAAGGATCGTTGGCCTTCTGTTTGATATCCACACCATTACAGTGCTGCAACACGGCAGAGAAATCAAATTTGTCGACAGCCTCATCGTCAATAGCTTTGAGCAGATCACTGCGACCGATCACCTCGTTGAGACTGCGGAAGCCGAGTTCGGCGAGAATCTCGCGGACATCTTCGGCGACATTGGTCAGATAACTGACCACCTTGTCGACGGTACCCTGGTAATGGCTGCGCAGGAAATCATCCTGGGTGGCAACACCGACGGTGCAACGATTGAGATGGCAGACACGCAACATTTTGCAGCCGAGCAGTACCAGCAGCGGCGTACCGAACCCGTAGCTTTCCGCACCGAGCATGGCGGCCTTGACGATATCGCGACCGATCTTCAAGCCGCCGTCAGTCTGCAACTGCACCAACTCGCGCAAACCGTTACCTTTGAGGCTGTTGTGCGCCTCGGAAAGACCCAACTCCCATGGATTCCCGGCATGCTTGATGGAATTGAGCTGAGCCGCACCGGTACCGCCGTCATTGCCGGAGATAACAATTTTATCTGCGTACGCCTTGGCCACCCCGGCGGCAATGGTGCCGACACCGGCGGTTGAGACCAGTTTGACGCTGATGGTGGCTTCCGGATTGATCTGCTTGAGGTCAAAAATCAGCTGGGCCAGATCCTCAATAGAATAAATATCGTGGTGCGGTGGCGGTGAAATCAACGTAACGCCGGGTACGGTAAAACGCAACGCGGCGATCAACGGCGTCACCTTTTCCCCCGGTAGCTGCCCACCTTCCCCCGGCTTGGCACCCTGAGCCAGCTTGATTTGAATTTCACTGGCACTGCGCAGGTAGGCCGGAGTCACACCGAAACGCCCTGACGCAATCTGTTTGATCTTGCTGTTGCGGTTGGTACGGAAACGCGCGGCATCCTCCCCGCCCTCACCGCAGTTAGAGCGGCCACCCAACTGGTTCAGCGCTTCAGCCAATGCTTCGTGGGCCTCGGGGGACAACGCCCCCAGAGACATGGCCGCAGAATCGAAGCGGCAGGTGATAGCTTCTACCGGTTCCACCTCATCCAGCGAGATCGCCGCATTGGGCGAGGTAAACTCGAGAAAATCACGGACAAACTTGCGTCCCCGGCTATCAATCAACGCACGGAATTCCAAATAGCCCTGCCGGGTACGCTGTTCAGCAAACTGGTGCAGCGTCGTAATCACCCGAGCGTTAAAATCATGGTATTCACCACCGGGGTTGTTGCGATAAAACCCGCCGATCTCCAGTGGGTAGACGGATTCCATGTAGCTGCGGCGGAACACCTTGTCATGGACTTTGGCGATACGTTGTTCAATGTCATCGTAACTCAACCCCGGCAACAGGGCACTGGAACCGTTAAAGCAATCCGCCACCATGTCGCGGCTCAGGCCGATCACATCAAACAGCGCGGCATTGCGATAACTCGACACGGTACTGATACCCATTTTCGACATGATCTTCAGCACCCCTTTGGTCACCGCATCGTACATATTGCGCAATCCGGTGCGAATTTCACGCGGGGTGCCACTGTGCTGGCGGCAAATATCATAGCCGGTGGCATAAAGCAGCCAGGGATAGATAGCCACGGCCCCGTAACCGAGCAACACACAGGCCGAATGGGAGTCGAACACCTCACCACTGCAGGCGACAATGGAGGTCTTATGGCGCAGCCCTTCACTGGCCAGGCGCTGATTG
The DNA here is from genome assembly GCF_000167355.1 of Desulfuromonas acetoxidans DSM 684. NCBI lineage: Bacteria > Pseudomonadati > Thermodesulfobacteriota > Desulfuromonadia > Desulfuromonadales > Desulfuromonadaceae > Desulfuromonas > Desulfuromonas acetoxidans. The sequence continues at coordinate 16,487 of NZ_AAEW02000004.1, read as the reverse complement.
ACGGCACCGACAGCCATGGCCATGGGGATAATGCGCGTCGTCTCATCGATACAACGGTCATCCAACACAATCACATGGACCCCGCCGCGCACCGCTGCGACAATGTCATCACACAAGGCGGTCAGGCTGCGCTGCAAACCGTCCTTAAACCCGGTGCTGAAGCTCTGGTAGCGGTAACACGATTCATAGCGGGGCCGCTCTGGATCTCCAAACGACAACAAGGCCTGAAAGATATCCGGTGACAACACCGGCGAAATGCTCTTCAGGCGCAAAGCCCGCTCCGGCGTTTCGATCAGCGGGTTGCCGACATCGCCGACGCCGATGGTGGTGGACATCACCGCTTTTTCACGCAACGGATCAATGGGCGGATTGGTCACCTGGGCAAATTTCTGGCGGAAAAAATCGGTAAAGTTGCGCTGTTTTTCGGAGAACGCCGCCATCGGCGTGTCATCGCCCATGGACCCGGTCGGTTCCTTGCCGTCTTTAAGCATCGGCGTGATCACCAAATCAGCCACTTCGCCGGTCACGTTGAAATAACGCTGCTTTCGAATCAGCTCGCTGCACTCACAATCGGAGAAATCCTCAAACTGACGTTCGATAAATTCCTGCAGATAGAAGGTACGCTCGGTCAGCCATTCGTTATAGGGGTGGGAATTCATCAGGTAGCGATCAATGTCCTCGGTAAAAAACACCTCTCCCTGGTGCAAATCGGCAGCAATCATCTGGCCACTCTGCAAACGACCACGCACTTTCACTTCACGCGGATCAAGGTCCAAAACCCCGTACTCACTGGAGATAATCAGCCGGTCATCCGTGGTGATCTGATACTTGGCCGGGCGCAGACCGTTCCGGTCGAGCACGCAACCGATGTAGCGACCATTGGTGACACTGACCGCAGCTGGCCCGTCCCACGGCTCAAACGCCGCTGAGGTGTACTCATAGAAAGAACGCAGTTTGGCCGGCATGTGAGCAACATTGTGTCGTGCCGGCGGCACCACCGAACGGATCGCTTTGAAATAATCGACACCATTGACCATCAGAAACTCGATCATGTTGTCAAGGCTGCCGCTGTCGCTGACTTTTTCTTCCAGAATCGGCATCAGCCGTTGCAGCTCGGCATCGGAAAATACCGGGCTGTGGGCATCTACAAATTTGCACGACGCGTTGAAACGATTACCCTGAATCGAGTTGATTTCGCCATTGTGAGCAATGGTGCGCAACGGCTGGGCCAGCTTCCACTTGGGTAACGTATTTGTCGAAAAACGCTGGTGGAACAGAGCAAAGGAGATCTCAAAATCCTCGCGCTGCAGATCAGGAAACAGCATACGAATATAGGTCGGCATCACCAGACCTTTGTACGACACCACCGTGCGTGAAAACGAGGCAATATAAAAATCCTCGTCACCACGAAACGCCTTCTCCACTTCCTTGCGGGTCAGGTAAAGCAGCGCATCAAAGCGACGCGTGGCAATCAATGCCGACGGCACAACAAATGCCTGAACAATGGTCGGCAGCATCGACAGAGCATAGTCGCCCAGTGCTTCGGTATTCAGCGGCACCTCACGAAACAACAGCACTTGCAGGTCATTGCTTTCACACTGTTCGCGAAACGCATTTTTCTGCACTTCAACATCAGAGAGAAACAAGGTCGCCACCGCATATTGTTCCGGCAGGGAAACACCCGCCTCTTCGCAGACATTGTTCATAAAGCGATGCGGCATGGAGCACAACAGACCACTGCCGTCACCGGTTTTGCCGTCCGCAGCAATCGCGCCGCGGTGCATCATACGGCTCAACGCCTTGATGGCATCTTCAAGCATCGTGTGAGAGGGAAGATTGTGAATATGGGCAAGCAAGCCAAAACCACAGTTTTCGTGGAACTGTTCGGCAAGGTTCATAGAAGGGCTCCAAATCCATCGCCACGCCGTCGCGGGCTCATTACAGGTTCAGGGTGCACTTTAATCGGAGATTCCAGATATTAATCGTTGTGAAATGCTATCACCATTCCGGGGTTGCGGCAACCGCGCAGAGAGCTAACAGACTGAATAGTTTGCTTTTCAACCAGGCAAAGTGTCTACTTTTCAGCCCATGGGGCATTCTCAATCGGAATCAGCAGACAAGCAACATCCATTCGACCTAAAACATAGAACAATGCGCATACAATCATGTGCAACTGCACAGTTTATTGTCGTGGCTCCAGATGCAAACATTTACGCGTCTGGCGGTGTTATCAGCTGACACCCCTTGCTAGAGTAGCAACCATCAAAGCTTGTTGTGGCAGGCAGGTTTTGGTTCTCCTTTCTTCCTGGTTATACACACAATAAAGCCGGTTCGGAATGCCTCCCCGAGCCGGCTTTATTGTGTCTTTGCAGGACAATCACTTAATGTACAGTCGCTTTATCACCCCAGATCTCTTTAAGGCGCTGGTCGCGACCACAATTCCATCGGTAAAATTTGTACTTTATCGGGCTCTTTTTGTAAAAATCCTGATGATAGCTCTCCTCACCACGGATCGGATAAAAAGTAGTCGCATCAAGTACCGGCGTCACAATTTTCCGATCAGGGAACTGTTGTACAACCCGCTGCCGGGATATCTCAGCCAAGGTCCTCTGCTTGTCATTTGCCACAAAGATAGCACTGCGGTAACTAGTGCCTTTATCACAGAACTGGCCCCGTGCGTCAAAAGGGTCGATATTGACCCAGTAATACTCCAACAAGTCCTGATAACTGACAACACGTGGATCGTACTCAATTTCAACGGCTTCATAATGCCCTTCGTGACTGCCATTGTAGGTCGGGTTTTCCACGGTTCCACCGGTAAACCCGCTGACAACGTCTGTCACACCGGATAGTTTTTCAAAATCGGATTCCATGCACCAGAAACAACCGCCGGCGAAAATGGCTTTGTCGGCAAAAGCGCCGGCTGGCACCAGCATCAGGCTCAGCACAAGAATAAAAAATGTCGTTTTCATTGTTTCCCACCTGTTCTGATAATCAAAACGTGAACGCAGTCGTGGCTTTTTCCACGCAAGCTATTTAAAGCGTAATAGAGAAAAAACGTTACTCAAGGCGGGCAGAAAAATCAGGCATGAAGAAGGCAGGGAGGGTCCACTCAAAAATCGCAGTAAGATCGGTCATGTAAGAAAAAAGCAGCAAACAGGCTGTGCAGATACACAGTTCAGTTTCGTGTCTCAGGGTGCAATTTTTTACGCGTCTGGCGGTGTTTTAAGCTGACATCCATTGGTAGAGTCATAACCATCAAAGCTTGTTGTGGCAGGCAGGTTTTGTTCTCCTTTCTTCCTAGTTTTGATACACACATAAACAAAGCCGGTTCGGATGCCTCCCCGAACCGGCTTTGTTGCGTCTGATATCAGAGTCGAGTGGCACTCAACCGCACATTACCGGTGAGACAACACCAATCAGCACATTGACTCTCGTGAGTACAGCCTGGTACGTACGTGACATGGCCTGAACGTGAGGACTGTGCCGCTTAAATTGAACGATGTAAAACATAAGAGCTCGACCGTAACGTTCTATTGATCAATCTCGGCATCTTCATCGTCACTGTCCCGTGTCTTTCCCACCAGACGCGCCCCCCATATCCCCAGTTCATAGAGCACAACAAACGGCAGGGCAATGGAGACCTGAGAAAACAGGTCAGGAGGCGTGAGGACGGCACCGACGATAAATCCCAGCAACAGAGCGTAACGACGCTGCTTAGCCAGCCAGTGGTAGTCGACCAAGCCGATGCGGGCGAGAAACATGAGAACAATGGGCAATTCAAACACCACCCCGAACGCCATCAGCAGATGGATGGCCATGCTCAGGTAGGCGCCCATGGACAGCATAGCACTAACATCACCGGCGGCCAGACCGAAGTTGATCAGGAAGGTAAAAACGACAGGGAAAACATAGATAAAACCGAAATAAGTTCCGGTGCCGAAGCACAGACAACTGAGCAACACGAAGGGAATGGCCATCCGTCGTTCATGGCTGTACATCCCCGGCGAGACAAACATCCACAATTGCCAGAGAATGATTGGCAAAGCGACAATAAAACCCGCCAGGGCCGCGACTTTCAGATAGGCAAAAAACGGCTCGGTGGCGTGGATAAACACCAGAGAACTGCCATCGGGCAACGCCTGCTGAACCGGTTGGGCAATCTGATCAAACAACCATTCAGCCTTGTGATAACAGGCAGCAAAACCGATCAGCCAGGCCAACACGGCAACAACCAGGCGACGGCGCAACTCTTCGAGGTGGCTGACCAGAGATTGCTCACGATCAGCCATGGTGAGCGTCACCTTTTTTCTCGGCGTTATCGTTGCGCGGATGTTCTTCGTCAGCGGTATTTTTGGCAGCAGCAGTCACTTTTTCCGGTGTAGGGGATTCCGTGATCACTTCAGCCTCAACATCAAAGGTCTGTTTGATGTCATGCGTGGCGCGGCGAAATTCGCGCATCCCCCGGCCCAGAGATCGGGCAACCTCGGGTAGCTTGCCCGGACCGATAAAAATCAGGGCGATGACCAGAATCACCAGCAGTTCCGGCATTCCTATCCCAAACATGGCAGCTCCTTTAACACGAATGACAGATTAGTTGAGTTTTGGGCAATAATCTCACTTGTCATCCGGTTTGTCTTCAAGACTTTCGGTGTCGTTCTCTTTTATGCCCTGTTTAAAATTTTTGATTCCCTTGCCCAGACCCGAACCCAGCTGAGGTAGCCGTTTCGCTCCGAACAAAACAACAACGATGCCGAGAATAACCAGCAGTTCCGTCGTCCCCAATCCGAACATAGTAAGTTCCTTTCCTCTTATCCCCGTTTCGGGGTCAGCAATTGATGACTGTAATGGACATCTTCTTCACGGTTGAGATTGATAAACGCGGTCTCTATTGCCGGAAGATGGCGAAATTTCGTCATGGGGACCTCGCATACGCGCAGTGTTTCCCAAACATCGATAATTTTATACTGCCTGTTTTCCAGCGCCTGCTCCATGGCGGGAAGGCAACGTTTCGAATAACAGGCAAACAGTGGTTCCACACCCTGCTCACTGACCGGCACCACAATATCGTAATTCGTCGTCTGTGTTAAAAGATAACGGATCAGACTCAAATTGACAAACGGCATATCCGCAGCACAGACAAAGCCCCAAGGAGTCGCAGCGTGCATCAAACCGCTGTAGAGCCCCCCCAGAGCACTACCGGGATAAATATCGCTGACCAGCGGAACCTGATAGCGCTCAAAACGTTTCTGATCATTGGCAACAATCAGTATGTCATCAAACACCATCCGTAAGGGATAAAAAACACGCTCGAACAACGGCTGGCCACCAACATCGAGAAACAATTTTTCCCGTCCCATGCGGCGACTTTTCCCTCCGGCAAGGATTATACCGGTGACATCGGATTTTGACATCGCTCCCTACCCGCCAATGGCCGACATAACCACCTGCTCTCCCCGATCCAGCGACACATACTGCTGGGGCTTCTGAGAGGCCAGTTGCATCAGCTGATCTTTCAACAGTTCACAGTCAAACGCTTCCAGCGCCGGTCTCACATTGATTCCTTCAGTGCTGAACAGACATCCGCGCCCTTCACCGTAAGCCGTAACGCGTAAGCGGTTGCACTGTTGGCAAAACGGACAGGAACGCGCAGAGATAAAACCAACTTTTCCCGCTCGCCCAGCCACAGCATATTCACGCGCCGGTCCGGCGACTTTCCCGGACGGCAGCGGTGCCAGTGAAAAACCTGCCCGATCAAGACGTTCGTGCAACACCTGTTCATCCATCGCCTTATAGTGGTCGCCGGCAAACGGCATATATTCAATAAAGCGCACGGTCCAGTCCCGCTGACTGGCAAAGCGAACAAAATCGACCACTTCATCATCATTGACACCGGCCATGACCACCACATTGAGTTTAACCGTCAACCCGGCTTTCTCTGCGGCATCGATGCCACGACACCATTCCACCAACGAACCACCACGGGTTATCTCGCGAAAACGCTCGTGGCGTAATGAATCAATACTGACATTGATCCGCTTGACCCCGGCAGCAGCCAGATCGGGCGCATAACGCGACAACAACAGACCATTGGTGGTCAAAACCAGGTGCTGCAACCCTTCCAGAGCACGCAATTCAGACAGCAGACGAATCACCCCGGAGCGTACCAACGGCTCGCCCCCGGTGATACGAATTTTCTCCACCCCGAGATCAATCGCCTGTTGAGCCAAAAACATGATTTCCCGATCACGCAAAAGTCGGCGAGTCCGATTTGCCGCCCGACCATGCGGCTGGCAGTACCGGCAACGCAAATTACACTGATCGGTAATGGACAGACGCAGATAATTAATAGTGCGTTGGTACGGATCAATCAGAGTCATGCGCTCACCTTGAGAACAGCTTTATTGCGTTTAAGAATAAATTCGGCGATCTGCTCGGGACAGTTGAGATCCAATTGCTGCGGTGCCGTACCATCATCAAGCGGGGTATCGGTGGCCACAGCCACGACACGGGGATAACGATCCGGGTGCAGAAACAAAGGGGTTTTCCCCTGACTTGATCGGTAGACCTCAATTTTGTCGACATCGGCGTTTTTGAAACCCTCAAGCAGCAAGATATCCAGATCAGCGCCAAACCGGTCAATCAACGCCTCCATGGAAGGCGGCGGGGTTTCTGTCTCGCGCACCACCAGACCATCCTCGCCGCACAATACGGTTCGCACCGCTCCGGCTTCGGCCAAACGACAGGTATCAGAACCACTGACATCGGCAGGAAACCTGTGACCATCATGTTTAATCACACCGACCCGCATCCGGTGGTGACGCTCCAGGTAACGGACAATGGCACAGACCAACGTGGTTTTGCCGCTACCGGACCAGCCGCTCAGGGCACACAAAATCGGTTGAGCCATATCACTGCCCTCCATCATTGACCAACGCATCAAACCAGCACACTGCCACCGATTCACCTGCAGTGGCATGTGACCGGGTTTCATCGAGCCAGGCCAGCCCCTCGGCTTGAGCAAAACCGCAATAATGCGAGGTGAGTTGATCCGCCAGAGGAGCCACTTTTTCGGCCCGTTTTTGAATACGAATCATATCGCTGCGCCCGACTCGCCCACGCAACGGAGCATTTAAAACTTCGTGTTGCCATAAGGGGGCATAACGTTGCCAACCGGCCAGTCGTTTTATCACCGGAACCAGATATAAAAACAAATTGATCAGGAACGCTGCCGGATACCCCGGCATAGCCACAAACAACTGCTCACCGCGCTTTGCCGCCAGCAACGGGCTTCCCGGTTTAATTTTTGTCCGATCAACCACCAACTCAAACTCCTGCTGTTTCAGCAACGGTCGAACAAAATCATACTTCCCCATCGATACACCGCCACTGGTGACAATGAGGTCATGATGCTCGGCCAATTGCTCAACCGTGTCATGAATGCGTTGAGGATCATCTGCGACCGGACCAGCAAACGTACACTGACAGCCTAATTGTTCCAGAGTCGGTTGCAACAGGGCCCGATGACATTCGTAACTGCTCCCAGGACGCGGTGGCGTGCCGGGCGTCAGCAATTCGCCCCCTGACAACATCACCCCCACCCGTAGTGGACGATAGACACAAAGGTCACTCACTCCGGCATAGCACAAGGTACTATGACGAATCGCATCCATCCGGCACCCCGCATCCAACAACGAGTATCCGGGCATCAGCTCATGACCGAGTTCATTGATATTCCCGTTGGCAACCACACCATCCGCCAAACACAGGGAATCGCCAAGCTGATGACTCTCTTCGACCCGCACAACAGCCTTGGCATTGTCGGGAACGCCGCCTCCGGTCATCACCGCTAAGGCATCTTCTTCGGCCAGAGGGTCCGTCGCTAACTCGCCTGCAGCACGGCTACCAGCCACCCGCCACTGACGACGCGTCACGTCAGCGAGTGCAAAACCATCCACAGCACTACGCCGACTGTTGGGTAACGGCTGTGGTGCCAGCACCCTTTCAGCCGTAATGCGGTGCAACGCATCACCAATGCAAACCGTTTCTTTACCAACCGGTGAGACAGCCGTCAGCAGGGAACGCAGTGCATCAGGATAGGAGACAGGTGACATGATCAGGTCCTAAAAGCGGCCAAAGGGGCACACGGGATAAACGCAGGGTTCACAAAAATGACACAGCCCACCATGACCGGCACTGGCCAACTCCTCATCTGTTGGCATGTCGCCGGTCAGCAATCTCGGCAAAAACAGATCCAATGCGGTGGTCTGAAAATGCAATGCTGCCGCAGGAACGGAACAAAAAACGCGCTGCGATTTACTGCCAAGGCTCATATGGTTCCCCGGCTGCACCGGATTACCACGGCGTTGGAACGTGACGCCCACATCAGCCATGGCTTGAAACGTCACATCATCCGGGTCCACCGATGTTCCTCCAGTCACCAACACCAGTTCTGCAGCCTGTTCCGCCTTCGTTACGGCTTCGGCAATGGCGCGACGGTCATCAGGAACAATGGCTGAAAAAGTTGTTTCAACACCCAACTGCTGCAGCTTATAGCGTAACCGTGGAACAAAGCGATCCTCAACAACTCCCGAATAAACCTCGGACCCGGTCACAACAATTGCCGCGCGCTGAATGACGTACGGGTCGAGCCAGATCAACGGCGTTTCGGCAACGGCTTTCATCCGGTCAAAAACACGTTCACTGCACGTCAGTGGGATGATACGAAAAGCCGCCACAACCTTTCCTTCGACGACAGGAAAACGATCATGAATCGTCGGCATGGAAGGAACCGCCATCCGGTTCAGCTCTGCCAATCGCTCGATATCGACACGGAACAACCCGGCATTCAATGCACGAAAATTCACCTTGCCCTCTTTGGTGACCCGGTCGTGCCCTATTCCCTCTCCAGCCAGATAAGGTGCCAGAGCCAAAGCAACCTGGTCTTCATGAATCTGTCCCGTGTCAACGGGCCCGACATAAAGATGGCGCTTGCCCATCTGTTTGAGCACATCCAAGTCCTGTTCGCGGATGACATGCCCACGGCAAAAGGCCACACACTTCCGTCGATAGCACGGATTGACTTCGGTTAAATCATGGGCCAAAGAACGACCAATCGCTTTTTCTACTGGCAGCTTTTCCATAAGAACTCGACGGTAAAAAAATAACCCACCCAAATGACTCTCATCACAATATCCTATTGTAGATTTTTTTTCACCCGAGAAATTACTTTTTTCTGGTGGCTAGAAAGATAAGAATCCCTTTAACAAAGGCACCTTAGGCTCGATCCACCACTCTGCGTGTCCCTGCTCACCAAGAGATTCGGCCATACGTTGTGCCTGCTGATAATTCGTAAACAGTTCTCCATCGTTGACACCATTTTCACAGCTCACACAAAATCAGACCCGCAAGTATTATTTCTTCATACTGGCAAGCATGACTGGCTAAACCCTGACAGCCGCTTGGTCAAGGAAGTAACCTCCGCCTAAAGCAAAAGCGGATAAAAACTACACAAAAAAAATGTCGGAATCCTCAACGCAGCGAAACAACTGTTTCTTGCCCATGGTTACGACGCCACCAGCATGGATGCCGTTGCCCGCCAGGCCACCGTAACCAAGCAGATGGTGTACCGCTATTTTCCCTCCAAAGCCAACCTGTCTGCCACTCTGATCCAACGGGAGAAACAAAAGAACGCTGCTTAACAGGGTGTTGAAAAAAGTCCCATCCGGGGGCTTTTTAACGACGCAAGCCGAAAAAGCAACACGCGTTTTTAATCGCGGCATCGCATCTTGCTAACTCATGAGGCATTTCCCTGAAGACATCTCTTGATCCCGAGACACGACCTCGCTATAGTCAGCGCTACGACCCCTATTCCACAAAAAGAATCCTCCAGTGAACGAACAGAAACTTTTTGACAAAATCAAACGCCTGGCCGGCAAGGCCGTGGGCGATTTCAACCTGATTGAGGAAAACGACCGCATTCTGGTTGCCATCTCCGGCGGTAAAGACTCGTGGACCATGCTCCATGTGCTCAAAGAGCTGTGTCGGCGTGCGCCGATCCACTACGAGCTGGTGCCGGTAACCATCAATCCCGGCTTTGATGGCTTTGACACCGCCACCATCACCCACTATCTGACCGAACAGGGCTTCACAGCCCATCTTGAAACCACCAATGGCGAAGAAGTGATCAACGCCCACCTGCGTCCCGGCTCGTCGTACTGCGCGTTCTGTGCTCGGTTGCGTCGTGGAGCACTCTACACCACGGCTCAAAAACTCGGCTGCAACAAGGTCGCCCTCGGCCACCATCTCGACGACCATATCGAAACCCTGCTGCTCAATCAGTTCTACTCCGGCACCATCAGTGCCATGAGTCCCAAGCTTCTGGCCGACAACGGCGAGCAAACCGTCATCCGGCCACTGGTGTATGTTGAAGAACACCTCATTGACCAATGGACGGCGTTACGCAACATTCCCCGCGTCGACTGCAGCTGCCCGATGCTGGTGCGCCGCGATCAAAAACGCCAACGGATGAAAGTATTGATTGAAGAGTTGCAGGGGGAGATTCCGCAGATCAAAAACAGTCTGCTCAATGCCATGCGCAATGTGCAGCCGCGTCATTTGCTGGATAAGAACCTAAAGGACTTTTGACTGCGCTTGACCGTCTATGTGGTTAGAAATTTGGAACAAACCACACTGGCGAACCTCTTTCTTTCACAGTGTTAGTATGCACAACGTAGGTGTCGGTGCTGCTGAAAGGGAGCGCAGAGGTGCAAAACAACACACAACTGCAAGGGTGGGCTCCGTCCCACCCGTTAGATCGGAGCCACACCAGAGATAGAACGCGACATAATATGTTATCAACGTTTTACGCCAATAGTGATGAGTCGCACGATTTGCCGACCTAAAGGGCGGAAAACCGAATCAGTGAGGCATAACGGAAACAAATCCATTATAGGTTGATCCAGGTTCAGGAGAAGTTCAAGCCGGCTTTTGCATACTTTTGAGCGGCCAGTCAAAAGCATGTCGGCTGCCGGGACGAAACCCGGCGACCTTGACTTTGATCTTGACCTTAAGTGGTTCGCAATCCGAAACTAATCGCTCTAGCAAACTTCATCCGTTCGCAACGATGGTACGCACATGACGCGGGCTTCCGCGCCCGCCCGTCGGCTCCCTTTTGCGTCGAAAAAAGGGAGGCAAAATCGACTCTCGTCATTGCACCCTTACGGGTTCCCTCACTCCATTTACTTACATCGCGATGTCGGCAAAACTTGCTGGCGCTCAAACAAGTTGCCGACAACCATCGCGCTGACGTTCATTACGTTCGGTGCTGCTGAACGGGAGGGCTTGGGAGCTAAATAACACTCTGTCGAAGGGTGGGCACTGCCCACCCGTTTGATCAGTGCCACGGTAGGAATATGGAGTTGCATCAAACCGTTATCAACGTTTTACGCCAAAGATGATGAGTTGCACGATTCGTCGACCTAAAGGGCGGCAAGCCGAATCAGTGAAACTGACACATTGTCGGTTGATCCAGGTTCAGGAGAAGTTTAAGCCGGCTTTTCCATACTTTTGAGCGGCCAGTCAAAAATATGTCGGCTGCCGGGACGAAACCCGGCGACCTTGACTTTGATCTTGACCTTGCTCTTCAGTGGTTCACGCGCTGACGTTCAGTGCTGCTGAACGAAAAAGCCGCAGCGCTAAATAAAAACAAGAACGGCGCTGAACCTCTTCAGCGCCATTCTTATCTGCATGTGTTATACGCAGGGAATATCCAGGCAACCACAGCCGCTGAGCACACAGGCTACCAACAGCATCAGGCCGACAATTTTCAATCGACTCATTGCGTTATCTCCATCGGTTAGAGGGCTTATTATTTCAGTCAGTCAAGCCGAGCTTACTGACCCGCTTCAGGTTTAAGATAATGATCAAAATGGGTACGAATCTGTTCGGTCATCTTGCGATAGGCTCTCAGGAACTGCCGCTCCGGCAAATCCGTTTCTTTGGTATAGCCAAGACGCCGAGCCAGGCGACGCAGGCTGACTTTATCCTTTGAGATCTGATTAAACGACTGGTCATGGACCAGGCGCAGTTTGTTTTCCAAACGCCTCAGGAATCTATAGCCGTCCTCAAGTTCATCAGCAACCTCTTTGAGCAACAACCCCTTATCACCAATGGCGTGCAGAGCCGCCAAAGTGTTACATACGCGAATCTCCGGCACATCTTTACCATGCACCAACTGCAGGTACTGAACGAGGAACTCGACATCAACCATGCCGCCTCGGCCGGTTTTGATATTGAACTGTGATTCCCCCTCCTTAGCGATTTCGCGCTCCATGCGACTGCGCAGGCGGTAAATTTCGGCTTTTAGCTCCTGGGGCAATGGTTTTTCCCAGGTCACCTGGTCGTTAATCGCCTCGATCTGTTCGGTGATCCGCGGCGGCCCCACCACCACCTGTGCCTTGGTCAACGCCTGGCGCTCCCACAATTGGGCCGATTCTTCATGGTAGTTCTGATACGCGGTCAAGCTGGTGACCAGCGGTCCTTGATTGCCGGAAGGACGTAACCGGGTATCGATCTCATAGACCCGCCCTTCACGGGTGGCCAGGGTTAATACGGAGATCACCCGCTGGGCCAGCTTGGAGAAATACTCCTGGTTGGAGATCTCCTTAAAACGATCGGGATCGGTCCCTTTGGCCGGGCGATTCTTGCCCTGTCCGCTGTAGATAAAGATGATATCGAGATCGGAGTGATAGTTGATCTCCATACCACCCAATTTGCCCATGCCAAGCACAGCAAACTCGGCTTCTTTCCAGCCATGTTCAAGAGGGCAATAGGGCAGACCAAAGCGGGGGATCAGCTCATTGCGCGCCATCTCTACCGCCGCTTCGAGGCACACGACGGCCAGGCAACTGAGCTGCATGGTGGTACGCCCCTGCAACTGGTCGCCGCGCAGATCGTTGAGGGCAATGCGCAAAAACTCTTCACTGCGGAAGCGGCGCAACTGATCAAGGCGATCTTCATAATCCAGCGACTGCTCCAATTGCTCGGTCAGCTCATCGCGCAGCACTTCAAGCGATTTGAATTCGACAGCATAGCCACTCGACACCAGTGAATCGAGAATTTCCGGGCGCTGGATAAAAATCCGCGATAAAAATTTGCTGGTGCTGAACAGTGAGATCAACAACCGGACAATGGCGTGGTTCTCTGCCATCAGAGCATAAAAGGTGCCGTGAGCCCGAATCCGCATCAGAAACTCTTCAAGATTGTTCAGAGCCATATCCGGTTCGGGCGATTCGACAATCTCTTGAATCAAGACTGGCAGAATCCGCTGAAAATACCGCCGTACCCGCCGCGTCATGGGCGAGCCGTATTTGCCCTCACGCAACCGGCACAAACTTTCGAAGCCCTGTTCCACATCCTGAAAGCCGACCTCCTCGAGCAAGTCTTTGGTAAAGTCGCTGTCAACGGAATCATCGAGCAACGCGCGCACCTGCGGTTTGATGACATCTTCAGCCTGATCTTCTCCGGCGTAAAACAGTTCGCGATAGATGCGCACCACGTCGTCACGATGTTGTTGCAGGCGGTCCTCAAAGGCATCCTGGCGGTCAAAACCACTGCGACGTGCCAGAGAAAGCATGTCATGATCGTGCGTGGGCAAATTATGGGTCTGCCGCTCCTGCACCACCTGAATGCGATGTTCTACGGTGCGCAAAAAGATATACGCCTGGCGCAATGTCGCCGCATCTTCAGCGCTCAAATGTCCGGCTTCGCGCAACAGCACCATGGCCTTAAGGGTGCTGCGCTGGCGTACTTGAGGATTTTTTCCGGCAAAGATCAACTGCAAAGCCTGAATGAAGAATTCGATCTCACGAATGCCGCCGCGCCCCAATTTGAGGTTGTTCTGGCAATCACGCTGCTGAGCTTGTCGGCAGTCGATCTTCTGCTTCATCTCCTTGAGGTCTTCGATCATGCCGTAATCGAGGTAGCGCCGATAGATAAACGGCTCAAGAGCCCACAACAAACGTTCGCCAAGATCAAGATCACCGGCCACCGGCCGTGCTTTCATCATGGCTGAGCGCTCCCAGTTCTGCCCCCAGCTTTCATAATAGGTCTCCGCCGCGAGTAAAGAACAGGCCATCTCGCCGCTACGTCCTTCGGGGCGCAAATCAAGATCAACGCGAAAGACAAAACCATCTTCGGTCACCTGGCCAATGGCTTTGGTCACCATATCGGCCAGTTTGACGAAATACTGATGCAGGGTGACCTGGTTTTCGGTTTCCCCTTTTTCATTGGTGATGCCGCTGGTTGTGCCCTGGGTGGCGGAATAGAAATAGATCAGATCGATGTCAGATGAGAAATTGAGCTCCCAACCACCGAATTTACCCATGCCGAGCACAGTAAAGGTGGCCAGCTCGCGGCCCTGCTCATCCGGTTCATCAAGGAGCGGTGCCCCCAATTCCTGTTGCAGTAGCCGTTCACAATGATTGCAGGCAATGCGTAGTGTGGCGGCGGCCAGGCTGGAGAGTTCCGCTGTCACCTCTTCGAGATTAGCCGTTTCACTGAGATCACGGGCACTGATGCGCAGCACTTCGCGATATTTGTAACGGCGCAGACAGCGTTGCAACGCATCAAAATCCGTTTCAGGATCAAGCCGCTGGCCCAGCTCGGCCACCATGAGATCAACGTCTTTTTTACGGTCGACTTCGCCACGGATAAACAGGTCGATAAAATATTCGGCATCGCGGCACAAAATACCGGTCAAAAACGGCGACGCTCCGAGCATCACCATCAATTGGCGGTTGTTGATCTCATCGGACAGACAATGCGCCAACTGCAGCGGATCAACAGTGTTACTGCAGCGCTCCAGATTGTTCAGCGCCAGATCGGGATCACCGCAGGTCAACGCCACCTGAGCCTGACGCGCCACCAACGGCGCATCGTCCAAAACCTCGAACAGCAGTTGCAGATTGGTCACGCTGCGTTCCGGTTCAGCAAACCCCATGGCCGTGATACAGGCACACAGTTGTTCCTTGGTTCCTTCATCAGTCTGCTGCAACAGTGTCGTCAGTCGTTCCATCTGCTCGTCCATATCAGCCCCTTTACTGTGCCAGCGCCTTCAAGCCGTTAAGGTAATCCCCTTGAACCACACCGCGTTCGGTGATGATGGCCGTCACCAGATGCGACGGCGTCACATCAAATGCCGGGTTGTACACTTTGACGCCGTCCGGAGCCAGTTGGGTATCACCGCAATGTGTTACCTCCCGCGGATCGCGCTCCTCAATGGGAATTTGCGAGCCGTCCGTCAAACTCAGGTCAATGGTCGACATGGGTGCGGCCACGTAAAACGGAATGCCATGCTCCTTGGCCAGCACCGCCACGGTGTAGGTGCCGATCTTGTTGGCCACGTCGCCGTTGGCGGTAATACGGTCAGCACCAACAATCACCGCATCCACGCGGCCCTGCTGCATCAGATAGCCGGCCATGTTATCGCAGATCACCGTTACCGGGATATCATCCTGCATCAGCTCCCAGGCGGTCAAACGCGCCCCCTGCCAAAACGGTCTCGTCTCATCGGCAAACACCTCAATCTGCTTGCCCGCTTCCACCGCCGCACGGATCACCCCCAGCGCCGTGCCATAACCACCCGTCGCCAACGCCCCGGCATTGCAGTGGGTGAGAATATTGGCTTTGTCGGGAAACAGCACCTGGCCATGCGCGCCCATGGTGCGGTTGATCTGATCATCGTCTTCAGCAATGGTCAGAGCTTCGTCGAGCAGCACCTGACGCAGGTCCGGCAAGGACAATTTCTGGTTGGCCTTCGCCACGGATTTCATCCGATCCAACGCCCAAAACAGATTCACCGCCGTCGGCCGGGTCGCGGCCAGTACCGCACAGCACTCCTCAAATTGCGACTCAAACATGGCGAAGTCCTCCGCCTCAATCTCAGCCGCAGCGAAGGCCGCCCCAAACGCAGCAGCCACGCCAATGGCCGGAGCGCCGCGCACCACCATGGTTTGAATGGCTTCTGCCACGCTGCGGTAATCCCGGTAATCCAGCCACACCTCCTGCGCCGGAAGCAGGCGTTGATCGATCATGCGGCAGACGCCGTTTTCGAATTCAATGGGTTTTATCGACATGAAATCCTCGTTGAAAAAGGGTTATTTTCAGATCAAATGATGGCATGGAGATTAACATTTATTGGCCGGTGCGTGGCAAAAAATGTCGTTAATTGTCTTGGACAAAGCCAGATGATTTCACTCGTTTATCTGCTCAAGCCCGTGCAAGAGGGATGTATAAGATTAATTAGTTTTAGACTATTAGGATTGCCAAACAAAGCAGGCCAGCGTATGATGTGCTCTCTGTGCATACGGTTTATCACATACTGATTACAACGGTCACAAGATTAGCCTGAAGAATGAGAAGAGATCTCTGGCGGGTCTCTCACCAGCATCTTTTTTTAACCACAACACACGAATGGGAAAACAATG